>CAZSQE010000110.1:0-6544 GCA_964608905.1 uncultured bacterium
GACCAGCACGACCTCGCCCGGCTCGGGGTGGAAGACGTCGGTGAGCAGTCGCTTCAGCTCGAAGGCCATGGCGTTCTCCGTGTGGGTGGCGGTGACGGCGGGGGCCGGGCGCGCCGGCGCCGGACGCTGCGGCGCGCCGGGCGAACGCGGGCACGATACCCGCTGCGGGCCGGCGGCGTAAACGGAGCGGCCACCCCGTGGGGAGTGGCCGCCCTGGATCGCGCCGGAGTGCCGCGGGATCAGCGCGCCAGCACCAGCCTCCGGGTCGCGCGCGCGGCGCCCGCCTCGAGCCGGCAGAAGTAGAGCCCGGCCCCCAGCGGCGTGCCCTGCTCGTCGCGCCCGTCCCAGTCGAGCGCGTGGCTGCCGGCGGCGAACTCGCCGCTCGCCAGCGTGCGCACCACCCGCCCGGTCACGTCGTAGACGCGCAGGGCGACACGCTCGGCCCGCGCCAGGTCGAAGCGGACGGTCGTCCGGGCCGAGAAAGGGTTCGGCCGGTTCGGCTGCAGGCGCACCGTCGCCACCGGCGCCGGCTCCTCGACGCCGACGACGGCGTTCGAGTCGTAGATCGCCGCGATGAACTCGGGGTGGTCCACGAACGGGTTGCGGTTGCCCTGGATGGCGTAGATGGCGCCGTTGCGCAGGCGCTCCTTCCAGCTCACCGGGTCGGTCTGGCTCCACGCCAGGTACTGGGCCGCCGCCCACGGCAGCAGCTCGGCGCCGTCGGTCGCGGGGCTGCCCGGCCAGCTCGCGTCCTCGCCGTAGTAGCGCGTGCCCATGTAGAAGTGGCTGCGCACCAGGTCGCCCTTGAACGCGTCGATGGGCTCGAACACCGTGCCGGAGTACCCGTCGCTCGCACTCGAGCCGAGCCGGCTGCCGTTGAGCGAGGTCCACGTGGCCGTGCCGACCTCGCCGAACGGGTAGTTGGCGCGCCGGTTGTTCACGTAGGAGTCGGTCGGGTAGAGGTTGAAGAGGTCCGAGTAGGGCGGCGAGACGCCGTTGAACCACGACTGCGGCATCACGTGCTCGCGGTTGTAGCCCAGCCCCTCGGTCGCCCCCTGCCCCGTCTCGCCGACCTCGTACTCGTAGGGCGGCGTGCCGCCGGGCACGTCGGAGTAGACGTCCCAGATCTTCCCGTTCCACTTGATGTCGGTGGTGGCGAAGGCGGTGAGGGCGTAGTCGTAGCTGCGCACCGTGTGGTTGTCGATGATGGCGTGCAGGGCGAGACGCAGGGCCCAGCCCTTCAGCCCGATGGCGCTGTCGTAGTAGCCGGCCGGGATGCTCACGTCCACGTACGGGAAATCGCAGGTGGCCCCGTAGGCCACGTTGGCCTCGAGGTCGGCCACGCCGTTGACCGTCACCGTCCGGGTCCCCGCCGTCAGGCCGCGCACGGTGATGAGCACGTTCGAGGTGACGGCGTCGTCGCGCACCGCCGCCACCGCCGCGAGCGCGCCCACCGCGTAGTTGCCCGGCGTCTCGGCGCTGGTCTCCTCGACCGGCTCGCTGAACTGCACCAGCAGCGTCGAGTCGCTCATCTCGCCGACGGCGAGGAGGGTGGGCGGGCCCACGCCCCCGCCCGGCAGCGTGTAGCTGTAGACGGAGGTGGTGGTCGTCGCCTGGGCCCCGACCGCGGCGACGCGGTAGTAGACGGTGGCGCCGCCGGGCTGCCCCGGGATCGGGGAGGCCGTGCCGTAGGTCGAGTCGGCGATCACCGCCATGGCGATGCTGTTGGTCAGCGAGTTCGAGACCGTGCCCCACGACAGGGTCACCGAGGCGATCGCGCCGCTCGTGTCCACCACGTCGGCGTGCACGTCCACGGCCTGGGCCGCGTCGGGCGTGGGCGGCACGGTCACGACGTTCGAGACCACCGGACCGGTCAGCAGGGTCGAGCCGTTGTGGGTGCCGGGGCTGGCGTTGGTCGCCAGCAGCACCGCGGTGGCCGTCCACTCGGACGCGGTGTAGACCGGGTTCGGATCGGTGACGCTCGCGTTGCGCACCAGCGTGGCGTTCTCGAACAGCGTCGCCGGCGCCCTGACGTAGTCCACCACCGTCGCGCCCGGGTTCACCAATTTGGCGCCGTCGCCGATCTTGCCGTTCCAGTTGTAGGCGGCCCCCGAGCTGTTGAAGGCGTTCCAGGCCGCGAGCGGGAAGTTCACGGTGAACGCGGTCACCGGCGTGGTGTAGCCGACGACCCGGGTCTGGCCGGCCGGGAGGTTGCCCGACAGCGTCCAGGTGCAGACGTCCGCCTCGTTGGCGATGGCGACCACCGACCAGCCGGCCAGGTCCACGGCGCCCGGCCCCGAGTTGAAGAGCTCGATGAAGCGGTCGGTGGTGTAGTTGTTCTGCGGGTCGCACAGCTCAGAGAGGAACAGGCCTGCCCGGGCCGGGCCGGCGAGCGACGAGAGCGCGAGCGTCACGATGAGGGACAGCGCGGGGAGTCTTCGCACGACGGGGGCGCACCTTTCCGGATGGCTCCATGGCGCGCCCGCGGGCAACGCCATCCGGGGACGCACGGCTCCGAGGGGGTCCGGAGCGGGCCGGGGCGGGTCGCGCATGGATCTGTAGCCGATAATCATACGCTGGGCGGGCCCCCCGAGGGAAGCAGGGGCCCGCCCGCGGCCGTCCCGCAGGGGCCGGCCCCGCTAGCCTTTCGCCTTCAGCGCGTGGGCGAGCTCGCGCAGCTGCAGGGCGATCACGAACAGGAGGGTGATGCCCGAGATCTCGAGCAGGCGCCCGGCCCCGATCGAGTCCCGCACCCCGAGCACCGTGAATCCGGCCAGGTTCGCCACCTTCTCCCACAGGGCGAGAGCGGCCATCAGGAAGGCGACGAGGAACAGCACGCGGCAGACCAGGCTCATGAGGGTCTTCATGGCGCCACCTCCGTCGCGCGGCGGATGACGTGGACGTTGAGGATCTCGTGGGTGCGCAAGTTCACGACGGCGTAACGGACCGTCCCGTCGGCGGCCCGGAACCAGAGCTGCGCCAGCTCCGGGTACTCGACCACGCTCGAGACCGACACGAGGTCGCCCCACACCGCCGGCACGGTGCCGCGCGATTCCAGGGTCTCGGCGGGGATGCCGCCGGGGACCCCCACCGGCTCCGACAGCTTCGCGCACGACGCCCCGAGCACGGCCAGGACCGCGAGGACCAGGATCCCCGCGGCACGAACACGACCAGACATCGCGCCCTCCTTTCACGGGCGGTGGCCATCCGCACGCCCGCGACCGGCACCCCGTCGCGCTGCGGGACCCACCGACTCCCGCGAGCCTACCACCCGGCGCCGGGCTGGCAAGCCCCGGCCCGGATGGCCCGCGGAAGCGGCAGGAGGGTTCGCGGGATCCGGCCGATAATGGTTAGAATGGACGGCGACTCCGCGGGGCGCCCGCCGGGCAGCGGCGGGGCCACGCGGTCCAGGGACGCGGACGAGGAGGTCGCATGGCGGAGGATCTGAAGGGCCGGCCAGTGCTCGTGACCGGGGCGGGCGGCTTCATCGGCAGCCACCTGGTGGAGGCGCTGGTGCAGGGCGGCGCGCGGGTGCGCGCCATGGTCCACTACAACTCCCGCAACGACTGGGGCCAGCTCGAGCGGCTCGACCCCGGCCTGCTGGCGGAGGTCGAGGTGCTGGCCGGCGACGTGCGCGACCCGTTCTTCGTGCAACGCGCCGCGGCCGGCGTGGACACCGTGTTCCACCTCGCCGCCCTCATCCCCATCCCCTACTCCTACCTGGCGCCGCTCGAGTTCGTGCGGACCAACGTCGAGGGCACCCTCAACGTGCTCGAGGCGGCGCGGCGGCACGGCACGCGGCGCGTCCTGCACACCTCGACCAGCGAGACCTACGGCACCGCCGTCTACACCCCGATCGACGAGAAGCACCCGCTGCAGGGTCAGTCGCCCTACTCGGCGAGCAAGATCGGCGCGGACAAGCTGGCGGAGTCCTACGCGCGCTCCTTCGCCACGCCGGTGGTGACGGTGCGGCCGTTCAACACCTACGGGCCGCGCCAGTCGGCCCGGGCCTTCCTCCCCACCGTGCTGAGCCAGGCGCTGAGCGGCGACACGGTGCGGGTCGGCTCGCTCGACCCGGTCCGCGACATGAACTTCGTCGGCGACACGGTGGCCGGCTTCGTCGCCGCCGCCACGGCGCCCGGCGTCGAGGGCCTGACCATCAACCTGGGCAGCGGCCGGGGCGTCTCGATGCGCGAGCTGCTGGACCTGGCCGTCGCCGCCACCGGACGCGAGGTGCGCGTCGAGCGGGAGGCGGAGCGCGTGCGCCCCGAGGCGAGCGAGGTCATGCAGCTCGTCTGCGACGCCACGCTGGCGCGCGAGCGGCTCGGCTGGGCGCCGCGGGTCGCGCTCGAGGAGGGGGTGCGCCGCACCGCCGAGTGGATCGCGGGGCACCTGGCCGACTACAAGCCCCGGCTCTACAACGTGTGACCGGGCCGATGGACGCGCGAAGGGAGATCCCATGCAGGCGGTGATCCTCGCGGGCGGGCAGGGCACGCGGCTGCGGCCGTACACCGCGGTGCTGCCCAAGCCGCTCATGCCCATCGGCGACATGCCGATCCTCGAGATCGTCCTGCGCCAGCTGCGGCGCGCCGGCTTCGCCGAGGTGACGCTGGCGGTCTCCTACCTGGCCGAGATGATCCAGGCCTACTGCGGCGACGGCTCCCGCTTCGGGCTCCGCCTGCGCTACTCGCGCGAGACCGCCGCGCTCTCGACCGCCGGGCCGCTCCAGCTGGTGCCGGGCCTCGACGGGACGTTCCTGGTCATGAACGGCGACCTGCTCACCACCCTCGACTACGGCGCGCTGGTCCGCTGTCACCGCGAGAGCGGCGCCGTGGCCACCATCGCGACCCACCGCCGCAGCGTGCGCATCGACTACGGCGTGGTCGAGCCGGGCGCCGACGGCACGCTGGCGCGCTACGTCGAGAAGCCCGAGTACCACTACCAGGTGAGCATGGGCATCAACGTGCTCGAGCCGCGCGTGCTGGAGCACATCCGCCCCGGCGAGCCGCTCGGCATGCCCGACCTGATGCTGCGGCTGCGGGACGCCGGGCTCAAGGTGATGACCTGCGAGCTGCCGTGCCTGTGGCTCGACATCGGCCGCATGGACGACTACGAGGCCGCGCTCGAGACCTTCCGCGCCCGCCGCGCCGAGTTCCTGCCGGAGGACGGCGCCTGACGGCCCCGGCCATGGACCGCGTCCTCGTCACCGGCGCCTGCTCCTTCACCGGGCGGCACCTGCTGCCGCAGCTCGCCGCGGCACCGGGCGGGCTCGTCGCCACCGACGTCGCCGCGGCCGGCCCGGCGGGGGCCGAGTACCGGCCGGCCGACCTCACCGACCGGGCGCGGGCCCGGGAGCTGGTCGAGGCCGTGCAGCCGGACCTCGTCTACCACCTCGCCGGCGCGAGCACGGCCGACGCCGAGCGCTGTTACGCCGTCAACCTCGGCGCCACCCGCCACCTGCTCGAGGCCTGCGCCGCGCTGCCGGCGCCGCCGCGCGTGGTGCTGGTCTCGAGCGCGGCGGTCTACGGGCTGACGCGCCCCGGGGAGTCACCGGTGCACGAGGACACGCCCCTGCGGCCGACGACCGCCTACGGGGCCAGCAAGGCGGCGGCGGAGCTGTTCGCGCTCGCGCTGCACCGGCGCGGGCTGGTGCGGGTGGCGGTGGCCCGGCCCTTCAACCTGGTCGGCCCGGGGCTGCGGACCGGCTTCGCGCCCTCGGACTTCATGGCGCAGGCGCTCGCCATCCGCGCCGGGGGCCCGCCCGAGATCCGGGTCGGCGCCCTCGAGCCGCGGCGCGACTTCGTGGACGCGCGCGACGCCGTGCGCGCTTACTCGGCGCTGGCCGCGACCGACGGTGCCTGGGGCGCGGCGTGGAACGTCGCCAGCGGCCGGCCGGTGGCCATCGGCGACCTGCTCGAGCGCGTGCTGCGCGCGGCCGGCGTCGAGGCCCGCGTCGTGCCCGACCCGGCGCGCCTCGGTCGCGTCGAGGTGATGGACCAGGTCGGCGACCCGGCCCGGCTCGAGCGGCTCACCGGCTGGCGGCCGGTCGTCGGCCTCGACGCGTCGTTGCGGGACATGGCCGGCGCGGCCTGAGACCGCCCCCCGGAGGGAAACGCGAAGGCCCGGCGCGAGCCGGGCCTTCGCCGTACGGCGGGCGAGGCTACTTCTTCCGCGCGGCCAGCACCGCCTCCGCCGCCTCGACGCCGGCCTGGAAGGCCTTCTCGTTGAGCGGGATCAGCTTGGCCTTGTCCTTCAGCGCCTCGTGGATGGCGGCGACGAAGGTCTCGCGGGGGAAGATGTTCGTGGCGGCCTGCAGCGCCCCGAGGGCCACGATGTTCTTGACCACCAGCTTGCCGAGCCCCTGGGCGATCTCGGTGAAGGGCACGCCCACCACCGCGACGCTCGGGTCGCCCGGCTTCACGTCCTTGGCGACCGAACTGTCGTAGATGATGAAGCCGTTCTTCCGCACGGCCAGCCCGAACTTGGCCAGGCTGGGCGCGTTGAAGGCGATGAGGATGTCCGGCGTCGGGCTGGCCGGGTTGAG
>CAZSQE010000111.1:0-6534 GCA_964608905.1 uncultured bacterium
GCTACGGGCCGACGCGCTTCCTGCGCGCCGACTTCGTCGAGACCTTCGCCGCGGCGCTGCGTCCGGACGACCGCCTGTGGCTGCTCGAGGTCTTCTACGCCGGCGGGACCACGACGCGCGACTTCTCCGCCGCCGACATCGCCGCCGAGATCGCCGCCCGCGGGACGGGCGCCGAGTTCGCGCCGTCGCGCGAGTGGCTGATCGAGCGCATCGCCGCCGAGGCGCGCCCCGGCGACCTGGTGCTGGTCATGGGTGCGCGCGACCCGTCGCTGACCGATCTCGCCCGCGGGATCCTGGAGAGGCTTGGGGGCGGCTCCCCTCAGCCCGCCGCCGGTACGTAGACCGCGTAGCCGCGCGGCGGGGCCCACAGGTCGGCGCGGCCGTGCTCGTCCGTCCCCTTCGCCTCGGGCACGCCGGCGTCCTCGCGCCCGCGCCAGGCCACCGGGACCAGCCGCGTGCCCGCCCAGCGCGTCTGCACCACCGAGCCCTGCCAGGCGCCGCGGTTGTTGAGCACCAGCACCAGGCCGCGGCGCCCGCCGTCGCCGTCGCGCTGCATGACGTAGAGGTCGTCGTCCGCCAGCAGCACGCGCGCCGGGCCGCCGGCGTGCTGCTCGTGCGCGGCGACGAGCGCGTCGATGCCGCTGGCCTGGCCGGGCCGGGCGAGGCCGAAGTCGAAGTAGTCCTGCCAGAAGACGCAGGGGTAGCCCTCGTGCGTCAGGATGAAGGCGTACGCCATGAGCTTGTCGTGCACGATGGGCGTGTCGCGGGCGACGTCGTGGTTCTCGACGAAGGTGACCGCGTCGCGCGGCCGGTCCCAGGCCAGCACGCCCGGCTGCGCCAGCTCGCGCAGGCTGAAGCCCGGGCGGTCGCACAGGTCGCGCAGCCGCCAGCGCAGCGGGAAGTCGAACGCCCCCGCCGGGTTCTCGGCGAACGAGTCGGCCACGCCCAGCCAGTCGTCGATGGCGCGGTCGCTGTCCCAGCACTCGGCCACCGCGTAGGGCTTGAAGCTCGCGTCCCCGCGCCGGGCGCGCAGCTCCTGGATGGAGCGGACCATCCAGCCGCCGAAGCCTCGCACGCAGTCGTAGCGGAAGCCGTCGAAGCCCACGTCCTCGAGCAGCCAGCGGCAGTACTGGATCAGCTCGATGTAGACGCGCGGGTTGCGGTGGCAGAGGTCGGGCATGCCGCCGAAGCTCTCGTGGTCGTTGAGCCCGTAGGGGCTGGGGTGGAAGCACGTCCAGTCGCGCGGGAACCGGCCGCTCGCGGGCGTGAACCTCGTCCAGCGCGTCTGGCCGTCGAGCGGGTTGACCTCCGGCTCGTCGGCGCCGCTGTTGTGGTTGAAGACCATGTCGGCGTAGACCTGCAGGCCGCTCGCGTGCGTCGCGCGGACGAGGTCCTCGAGCGCCGCCCGCGTGCCGAACCACGTGGGCACGCCGCCCTTCTGGTCGAACTCGCCGAGGTCGTAGTAGTCGTAGGGGTCGTAGCCCATGGACTGCCACGACGCCGCCTTGCTCGCCGGCGGCAGCCACAGCGCGGTGAAGCCGGCCGCGGCCAGCTCGGGCAGCTTCTCCTTCACCGCGTCCCACCACGCGTGCTCGCGGCCCGCGAGCCGCGGGCAGTCCCAGTAGAACGCCTGCAGCATCACGCCCATGGTCGTTCGCTCCGCCTCCGTGCGGGGCACCGTCCACCGGTGCCGCCCGGCCGCGCAGCATAGGCCAGGGCGCGCGCGCCGCAAACCGTCCGGGGCAGCGCGGGTGCGGGATCGCGCCGGCGCCGGGGCCGGCCCGCAGCCGCGGGGCGCCGGCACCGGGAGGCGGGTCGCTGCCGCGGGGCGTCTCCGAAGCTGGGGAAGCCGCCCGCGGTGTGGTAAACCCGGGCCGGAGCGACTCGTGGGTGCGGCGGGCCCGGATCGCGGCCCATGCGTCGCCCCGCCGAGCGCAATCTGCCACCGGCCCGGGGAACGGGCCGTCGAAAGGAGCCATCGTGGACTTCCAGGAACTCATCCGCGCGCGCTACAGCTGCCGCGACTACCGCGGCGATCCGGTGGAGGAGGAGAAGCTCGCCCTCGTGCTGGAGGCGGCGCGCCTGGCGCCGACGGCGTGCAACCGCCAGGCATTCAAGCTCTACGCGATCCCGACCGCCGGCCGGCAGGAGGAGCTGCGCCCGGTCTACGGCCGCGAGTGGTTCGCGCGGGCGCCGCTGGTGCTCGGCATCGCCGGGGACCCGGCCCGCAACTGGGTGCGCAAGGACGGCCGCAACTACGTGGACGTGGACTGCGCCATCGTCATGGACCACGTCATCCTGCAGGCCGCCGACCTCGGTCTGGGCACCTGCTGGATCGGGGCGTTCGACCCGGCGGCGGCGCGCCGGCTGCTCGACCTGCCGGCGGGCTGGGAGCCCATCGCCTTCACGCCCCTGGGCTACCCGGCCGACGCCCCGCGGCCCAAGGAGCGCAGGCCGCTCGCCGAGCTGCTCGAGCGGCGGTAGCCGGGGGCCGCCGGCCCCCGCGCTCCCATCCACGACAGTCCGACTCCCGCGAACGCCAGCGTCCGGCTCCCACGCGCGGGAGCCGGGCTCGCGGCCCGGGCCGGCGACCGCGGACCGCCCCGCGGCGCCCGGTCCCGCAATCCGTTCCCGCCCTTCCTGTTCCGACCAAGGTTCCTCCCGTCGCCCGATCGCGGCTCAGCCCGGCACGCGCCATGCTCAAGGACTCGGCCAGAACGTTGGCTGTGGCACCCCCCGGAGAGGAGGAGGGTATGAAGGGCACGAGAGGCAAGATCTACGCGGCGCTGTGTGCGGTCATCGTCCTGACGCCCATCGTGGACGACGCGAACGCGGCGGGCTCGAAGCGCGACCGCACGTGGTGCGACCCGGCGCTGACCCAGCATGCGCTCACCAGCATCGCCATCCTGCCCGCGGTCTCCGTGACGGGGGACGAGCGCGCGGAGGCGTGGGTCGAGAACGGCTGGGCGATGTTCTACGACCAGGCGAAGACGAACTGGGTCGCGGCCGACGCCGTGCGCGAGCGCGTCGCCGACGCGACGCTGGCGGCGGTGCGCGACGAGGTGTGGCGCAAGGGGCGGCCCTCGGCCCAGGCGGCCGTGGACCTGGCGCGCTCGCTGGCGGTGGACGCGGTGCTGAGCGTCCGGGTGGACCGCTGGGAGATCGTGGACGGCGGCCGGGCGATGGTCGAGCTGTCCGCGGTGCTGACCGGCGCCGACGGCAGCTGCCTGTGGAGCATCTCCGGTCTCGCCGGGCACGGGCGCTCGCCCTGCAGCCGGGAGCGGAACTTCAACGGCGACATGACCTGGTTCTGGCGGCCCGAGCTGCAGCCCTGCGAGGCGAAGGACAACCTCGGCTACGCGATGTGCACCCTGTTCGCCCGCTGGTCGGTGGCGCTGCCCGAGGCGATGACCCCGGCGGCGAGCGTCCCGGTCCAGTTGCTCGCGGGCGAAGACGAGTAGGGGGGGGCGAGTGGAACGCGAACCAGCTCCCCGAAGGCGGCCACCGGACGCAGACGACGGTGGCCGCCGGGTCTTGCGGTGCCGGGCCGGGTGGCGCTCCCGCGTCGCCCGGCCGCGCGGTGTCTCGCGCCCGGGCCGGGTCGGCTCCCGAGCCCGGTGCCGCGACGACCGACGGTCACGGCCGGCGACGAGGCCGGACCCCCGCTGACGCCGGGTGATCGCGTCGGGAGAGGACTCTCCCCGCGATCAGGGATTGATCGTCACGGTGTCGGGCAGGTTGACCTTCACCTGGACGTCCGACTTCTCCCCGCTCGTCGCCGCGGGCGTCGTGGCTCGGCGGGACTTCTGTCCCAGGAGGAACCAGGCCGCCAGCGCGATCAGGACCACGACGGCGATGATGGCCACCATCTTCACCGAATTCCCGCTGCTGCTCTGCTGGGCCATGGCTGCCTCCACATGTGGGGTGCGCCTCGGGACTCTTCCCGGGGGACAGGCGGGCGCATGAGGCCCGGCTGGCTCGTGGGAGACCGACCCGACTCTAGCACGGGCACCTCGGGGGGCCCGGTTCCCGGCTGCCGGGCGGGTGGGGCCGGCCATCGCCCGGGCCCGACACTTCCGGGCGGCGCGGCAGGTAGTTCCTTCCGTCGTCTGTAGTCATGGCGTCGGTCGCCGTCGCGGGACGACGACGAGTGCGTTGCAGCGCCGGGACTTGTGCGCGAGCACCACTGGCACGCTTCCTGCCCAATATCTTTCAGGTCCCGGTCCTGTGGCGGCGTTCCAGCCGTCGATCGGATCGCCGGGTGCGCGCGGAGGTCGGCATGTCGTTGATCACAGTCGTCATCACGTTGATCGTCGTCGGAGTGCTGCTCTGGCTCGTCAACTCGTACATCCCGATGGACGGGAAGATCAAGAAGCTGCTCAACATCGTGGTCGTCATCGCCGTCGTGCTCTGGCTGCTGAGCGCGTTCGGGCTGATCGGGAATCTCAACAACGTCAGGGTCGGACGAGGTTAGCGAACGCCTGCCGGCGCCGGACCGAAGACGCAGCGCCGTCCTCGCCTGCCGGCGGGCCGGCTCAGCTCCCCAGCCCGTACTGCTTCATCTTCCGGTAGAGCGCCGACTCGCTGATCTTGAGCCGGGCCGCCAGCTCGGCCCGCGTGAGGCCGGGATGCGCCCGCAACGCCGCCTCGAGCCACGAGCGCTCGGCCTCCTCCAGCAGGTGCGGCAGCCCGGCGTCGAGGTCCGGCTGCGGCGACGGCGCGGCGGCCGCCGGCGCCGCCTCCGGCACCCGCGGCGCCGCGGATGACGCGGCCTCGGGCGCGGTCCTCGACTCGGTCGCGTCGAGCAGGCGCCGCAGGCCGTCCGCGCTCACGCGCCCGCGCGGCGGGTCGAGCGTGATGCGCGCGGCGAGCTGCTCCAGGTGCCGCACGTTGCCCGGCCAGCTGAAGTCCAGCTCGACCAGCCACCGTTCCGCCTCGCCCTCCAGCTCGATCCAGCGCCCGGTGTCGGTCTCGTCGAGGCAGTGCCGCAGGATGAGCGGGATGTCCTCGCGCCGCTCGCGCAGCGGCGGCACCCGCACCGGCACGTAGTTGAGCCGCTCGAACAGGTCGCGGCGGAAGCGGCCCTCGCGCACCTCGCGGTCGATGTCGCGGTTGGTGGCGGCGATGACCCGCACGTCGGCGTGCCGCTCGCGCGGGTCGCCCAGCCGCTCGTAGGTGCGCTCCTGCAGCAGGCGCAGCAGCTTGGGCTGCAGCTCGAGCGGCAGCTCGCCGATCTCGTCGAGGAACAGGGTGCCCGACTCGGCCATCGGCACCTTGCCGACGTTGTCGGCCACCGAGCCGGTGAAGGCGCCCTTCACGTGGCCGAACAACTCGGCCTCCATGAGCGAGCGCTCGCACGAGGGGCAGAAGACGGTGACGAACGGCTGGCGCGCGCGCGGGCTGGCCGAGTGCAGGATGCGCGCGAGGATGCTCTTGCCGGTGCCCGTCTCGCCGACGAGCAGCACCGGGTAGGGCGCGGCCGCGGCGCGGCGCACGAGGCTCTCCAGCTCGCGCACCGCCGGGGCGCGGCCGACGAAGCGCCCGAACGACCAGTCGCTGGCCAGGCGCTGGCGGCTCTCCGCCGCCTCGCCCAGCAGCCGCTGCTCCGCCTCGGCCAGCTGGTCGCGCTCCTGCATCACGCGGCGGCCGGCGGCCAGCGCCTCCAGCACCGGCTCCGCCATGTCGAGCAGCGGCCGCAGCAGGGCGCGGTGCGAGTCGTCGAAGTAGCCGATGCCCGGGCTCTCGAGGTGGACGAGCGCGGCGATGCGCTCCCCGCTCCGCACCGGCATGCACAGCACCGAGACCATGTGGTACTGCAGGACGGTGCGGTTCTCCTCGACCGGCATGTCGGCGCAGGCGTTCTGCAGCACGACGTCCTCGCCGGTGCGCAGGCAGGTGGCGAAGATGGCGCGGCTGTAGTGGCCGCTGTCGGCGAGCAGGTCGGCGCGGTAGCGCTGCAGCACGCGGAACGCCAGCTCGCCGCCGGGGCTCACCTCGACGAAGACGCCGCGCGCGGCGCCGGTCAGGGCGACGGCCTGCTGCAGGATGGTGGACAGCACCGCCTCGGGGTCGGACAGCCGGGTGAGCACCCCGCGCAGGGCCTGCACCAGCTGGGTGACGAGCGCATCGGTGGACGCGGCCATGCGGCTCCTCCGGTGGGTGGACGGCTCGGGCGCGAGTCTAGCGCAGGCGGCGGGCGCGTGTCGCGGGGGCGCGGCCGGGGCCGCGGCGCGCGCGGGCTATCGCCCGAACTCGCCGCGGAGCACGACGGGACCGGAGGGGCCCGCGGCCGTCGCCGCGCCGGACGGCTCCTGCGAGAGCGCGAGGGCCGCGAGCGAGGCGTCGCCCGCGCGCTCGATCCGGGCGACCGCGGCGCCCTGGCCGTCGGGGCGGAGCGACGCCAGCCGGCGCCAGCCGGCGCCCGTGCGGCCCCACAGGACGTGCTCGCCCGCGGGCAGGCCGCGGCAGACCTCCAGCGCGCGCCCGGTCGCGGGGTCGAAGTTCGCGCGGCCCGCGGCGGCGGGCCACGCCGGC
>CAZSQE010000112.1:0-6516 GCA_964608905.1 uncultured bacterium
AAATCGTCCGCATCACCGTCGCTTCCGCCCGGTCGCGCGCCGCCTGGCGCCGCGGGCAGCCGGCGATCGTCAGCACGCACCGCCTCAACTACGCCCACCTCGACGCGGCGTGGTCGGAGGCGGGGCGGGCCGCGCTGCGCGAACTGCTGCGGCGCCTCTGCGCCGACGGCGCGGTGTTCCTGACCGACGCGCGCCTGCACGCCATGGTCCTCGCCCGCGAGCAGGTGCGATGAGCGCCGGCGCGGGATTCGACGGGCGCCTGCCCTGCGGGCGCTGGACGTTCTGGCGTTACAACTGGCTCGCCAACCACAAGCTCGTCCGCGCGCTCGAGCACGCGCGCCGCCACGCGCACGGCACCCTGCTGGACGTGGGCTGCGGCTCGCGGGCGTTCGCGCCGCTGTTCCGCGGACACGCCGAGCGCTACCTCGGGCTCGACCTGCCCGGCTCGCCCGAGTACAGCTTCCGCCTGCCCGACGTCTACGGCGACGCCGTGGCGCTGCCGGTGCGCTCGGGCAGCGTGGACACGGTGCTCAGCCTGTCCACGCTGGAACAGGTGCCCGACCCCGCCCGGGCGCTGGCGGAGATGCGGCGCGTGCTGGCGCCGGGCGGCGTGGCCATCGTGGAGTTCATCCAGGTGGTCCCGGTCTACCCGCGCTCGCCCGACCTGTGGCGCTTCACCGGCCCCGGGGTGGAGCGGCTGCTGCGGGACGCCGGGCTCGAGCCGGTCGAGACCGTGCGCATGGGCCGCGCGCCGGCCTACGTCGGCCTGGCGGTCCTGCTGTGGCTCAACCGCCACAACCGCGGCCCCTTGCGGGTGCTGACCGAGCTGCCGGTGCGGCTGCTCTACGTGCTCGTGCAGCTCCTCGCCGAGGCGCTGGACGCGTCCTGGTCCGGCTCGGACGAGGTCATGTCGCGGCTGGTCGTCGCCCGGCCCCGGCCGGACCGGGCCTGAGCCGGTTCCGGCTCCCGGAACGCCCCCGTCCCCGCCTCCGGGCGTCCGATGACTAGTTCTTGACCCTGTTCGGAACCGGGTGCTAGGGTCCGCCCGTGCAAGCGGCCACGTCGTGCGCTCCCCGGCCGGTCGTCCGCCTCCTTCCTCAGCTCGCGGACTACGCGGCCCGCCAGTTCGGCGATGCCCCGTTCCTCCTCCGCTGGGCCCCATCGGGTTGGGAGCCATGGAGTTTCCGGGAGGCTGCCCAGCGGCTCCACTCCTTCACCGCCATGCTGGAGCGGGAGGGCGTGGCCCCGGGCGACCGGGTGGCCATCCAGAGCGAGAACCGGCCGGAGTGGGGACTCGCCTACCTGGCCATCGTCGAGGCCGGGGCGGTGGCCGTCCCGCTCGACGCCCTGCTCAAGGAGCACGAGGTCGGCGAGATCCTGGCCCAGTCGGGGGCCCGCCTCTGCATCGTCAGCGACCGGCAGCGCCCGGTGGTCGAGCGCGTCCGCGAGTCGCGGCTGCCCGGGCTGAAGCTGCTGTCGCTGGACCCGAGCGACGACCTGCCCTCGTGGCCGCAGGCGATGGAGCTGTTCCCCGACGAGCCGCCGCGGCCCGAGCGGGCCCAGCCCGACGACCTCGCGGTCCTGCTCTTCACCTCGGGCACGACCGGCCAGGCCAAGGCGGTGATGCTGTCGCACTCGAACCTGCTCCACAACGTCGAGGGCCTGGTGCGGTTCATCCCCTACGGGATGACCGACCGCATGCTCTCCGTCCTGCCGTTGCACCACACCTTCGAGTTCACCACCGGCTTCCTCGCCCCGATGCGCGGCGGGGCGAGCGTGGCCTACGCCCGCGGCCTCAAGTCGAACGAGCTGCGCGAGGACCTGCGCACGGCGCAGGCGTCCATCCTGCTGGGCGTGCCGCTGCTGTACGAGAAGCTGCTCGGGGCCATCCGCCGCGGCGTCAACGACGCGCCGCTGGCCCGCCGCGCGCTGGTGCGCACGCTGCTCGCGGTGGTGTGGCTCGGCAGCCGGCTGTTCGGCCTGCGCCTGGGAGGCAGGCTGCTGCGGCCGCTGCGCGAGAAGGCGGGGCTGGGGCGCATGCGCATGTTCGTCTCGGGGGCGGCGGCGCTGCCCAGCGGCGTGTTCTGGGGCTTCACGAACCTCGGCATCACCATGGTCGAGGGCTACGGCCTCACCGAGTGCGCCCCGGTGGTCGCGGCCAACCAGTTCCACCGGACGATGCCGGGCAACGTCGGCCACCCGCTGCCGGGGGTGGAGATCCGCGTGGACGCGCCCGACGCCGAGGGCAACGGCGAGGTCATCGTGCGCGGCCCGAACGTCATGCTCGGCTACTACGACCACCCGGAGGCCACCGCCGAGGCGCTGCGCGACGGCTGGTTCTTCACCGGCGACCTCGGACGCATCCTGCCCGACGGGCGCCTGCGCATCACCGGGCGCGTGAAGAACATGATCGCGACCGCGGCGGGCAAGAAGATCTACCCCGAGGAGGTCGAGATCCACCTCAGCAACAGCCCCTACATCCTCGAGGTCGTGGTGGCGGGCGGGCGCGACGGGCGCAGCGAGCGCGAGGAGGTCCACGCCCACATCTTCCCGGACTTCAAGGCGGTGGGCGACCTGGCGCGCAGCCAGGGCGTCGCCTTCGACGAGGCCTTCATCGAGAAGGTCCTGCGCCACGAGGTGGACATGCGCTGCCACATGCTCGCGCCCTACAAGCGCGTCAAGCGCATCATCGTGCGGCGCCAGGAGTTCCCCAAGACCACCACGGGGAAGATCCGGCGTCAGGACCTCTCGGCCGGCACCGGCGCGGAGAAGAAGACCGCCAGCGCCGTCGCCTAGGCCGGCCCCGCGGCTACTTGTTCTCCGCGCGGTAGATCACGCTGCCGTCGCCGTCCACGGTCATGATGTGGCGCTGCGCCATCGGGCCCCGCGGCACGTAGCCCCCGGACCAGGTCCGCTCGTCGGACATGTCGCGCCATTCCCAGGTCAGCTCGAACGAGGCGTCCGCGGTGACGCGGAACGGGAAGGCCGCCTCCTCGCCGTCCGGGAGGGACTCCTTCACGAAGGTCCTGCCGCCCACCTCGAGGCGCACGCTGGTCATCGCGCGGTCCGAGCGGTTCTGGACCACGGCCTCGTGCTGCGGGCCCTTGGTGAACAGGTCGCCGTACTGCCTCCAGCCGAACCAGGCGGCAGCGGCGATGAGGACGAGGATGATGAGGCGTCGCATGGGTCTCCCTCCGGTCTCGTGACCATCCGTGACTCGAGCGGCACCGTAGACGCGCCGCCCGCTTCGCGCAAGGGTCACGACGGGAGCCGCCCGGGTTGACAAGCGCCACGGCCCGCGGCTAATCTGCGCACTTAGTTCGTTGTGCCACAAGACATTATGGGCAGCGCGGCGCCGTTCGCCCGGCGACCGGCCGCGTGCCGCCCTCCAGCCGGCCCACGGGCCACCCGAGGCGAGAATGTCCCCGAATCCCACCCGACCCAGCTACGCCGACCTCATCGAGCAGGCCCGCCAGGGGCTCACCGCCCACTTCGACGAGATGGAGCGCTCCGGCCGGCTCCGCCCCGAGGACCTGCAGGAGGCCCGCCGCTCCGTCCTGCCGCACCTGCAGGCCTGGCTCGAGGACCCGGCGGTGGACCGCCTCTCGCCGCGGCTCAAGCCCGCGCTGGCCGAGGCGGTGCGCGCCGGCCGGTGGGAGGGGCTGGCCAACGCGTTCATCCGCGAGGTGCGCTTCGGCACCGGCGGCATCCGCGCCCTCATGGGCTTCGACAAGGAGTCCATCGTCGCGCTGAAGGAGTGCGCCGACCTCGACGCGCCCATCCTGCGGGGCCCGAACACCATCAACAACATCGTGGTGCTGAAGGCCGCGCACGGCGTTGGCCGCTTCCTCGCCGAGCGCCCGGAGCGCTGGTCGCAGGAGGTGCCCACCGCGGTGGTCGGCTTCGACAGCCGCACCAAGGGCGGCCACTTCGCGCGCGCCGTGGCCGAGATGCTGCTCGCCGACGGGCTGTCCGTGTACCTGTTCGACGAGGCGGTGCCCTACCCCGAGGTGACCTTCGCCATCCCGTTCCTGCACGCCGACGTCGGCATCTTCATCTCGGCGAGCCACAACGACTACCGCTACAACGGCTTCAAGATGTCGGGCCCCAACGGGGCGCAGATCTCCTACCTGGATCGCGACACGATCCTGAAGGACTACATCCTGAAGCTCTCGCTCGCCGACATCGCGCCGGTGGACCTGGCCACGGCCCCGCCCGACGTGCGGGCGCGCCTCACCTGGCTCGGCGGGAAGAGCCCGCTGCCCGGGCAGGACTACCTCGGCCGCGAGGCGAGCCTGCGCGACCTCCACTCGGCGCACATCGCGCAGGTGCGCTCGTTCCTGCTCGATCCGGGCCTGCTCGCGCCGGCCGGTCCCGCCCCGCTCAAGGTCGCCTACGCCGCGTTCAACGGCGCCGGGCGCCGCGCGGTGCCGCGCATCCTCGGCGAGTTGGGGGTGAAGGACCTGCACTCGATCCGCCGGCTCGACCCGCTCGACGGGCTGTTCCCGGCGTTCCGCGACACGCCCGGCTTCGAGCAGCAGCCCGACCCCGGCGACCCGCGCGCGGCGGCCATCGCCATGGCCGAGCTGAAGGCCGACGGCGCCGACTGGGACACGACCGACCTGCTCATCGGCACCGACCCCGACGCCGACCGCTGCGGCGTGGTGGTGCACCCGCCGCGCGGCAAGGAGGCGCTGTTCGCGGCGCAGCCCTCGCTGCGCTACGGCGCCGACCACTTCCTCATGCCGGCCGACGACCTGTGGACGCTGCTCATCTGGTACCGGCTGCAGCACGAGATCGAGACGCATGGCCGGGTGCGCGACCCGCACACGAAGTTCGTCGCGCTCAGCCACACGACCAGCGACGCGGTGCCGAAGCTGGCGCTCAAGCACGGCATCGGCTTCCTCAAGACCTGGGTCGGCTTCGGCTGGCTCTCGACCGGCGTGTCGGAGGCGTGGCGGTGGGCCGAGGGCGACGTGCCGCACGTGGCGTGCGGCCGGCGCTCGCCCGCCGACCCGAAGTGCGACCTGGTCTTCTTCGACACCACCGCGATGAAGGCCTCGCACAAGCTGAACCTGGCCACCTTCGAGCAGAGCAACGGCTTCTCGATCCTCGGCGGGCCGCCGGAGGGCTACCCCGCGGTGGACCGCGGGCTGGGCGCCGGCGGGCACGTGCGCGACAAGGACGGCACGTTCGCGGCCCTGCTCACCGCCGAGCTGGCGGCCTACGCCAAGGCACGGGGCACGACCCTGGCCGGGCTGCTGGCGCGGCACGTCTACGCCGACCCGGCGGTGGGCGTGTTCGCCAACTACTACGAGCCCGACCCGCTCGACGGCGAGTACGCCGGCATCGAGGGCGACGCCAAGAAGCGGGCGGTGGTGGAGGAGGCGCTCGAGCTGCACCGCCGCACCGCCGCCGGCGGCGCGAGCATCGGCGGTCGGAAGGTGACCGGCAGCGAGGTCTACTACACCGGCAAGTACGACCGGCCGGACTGGACCGGCTTCCCCGACGAGGGGGTGCGCTACTACCTAGGCTCGGAGCTGGACTACGTCACCGTGCGCCCGTCGGGCACCACGAACTCCCTGCGCTTCCACGTGCAGCTGCACGGCGGCGCGGTGCCGGAGGACCGGGCGTGGGAGAAGCGCCTGGAGCTGGAGGACGAGGGCCGCGCGCTGGTGGAGGACCTGCGGCGGATCCTGGGCGCGCCGCGGCGGGAAGGCGAGGACTACTAGGGGCCGGGGCTAGGCCCTGGTCGGCGCCGGGCTCGGCACGGGCCCGGCGTCGCTGCGTTCGGCCGCCTCGGCGCGCCTCGCCTGGCCGAAGGCCGCCGGGGTCATCGCCACCAGCAGCCGCGCCGGCCCGCCGCCGGCGTTGCGGATGACGTGCGGGGCGCGGCCGTCGTAGTGGCAGGAGTCCCCGGGCTCGAGCACGCACGAGCGCTCGCCCTGCCGCAGCAGCACGCGGCCCTCGAGGCACAGGATGCACTCCTCGCCGTCGTAGGAATGCGGCCGGTCCGCCTCCTCGCCGCCCGGCTGCAGCTCGAGCTGCAGGACTTCGAGGTTGCGCCGCGGCAGCGCCGAGAGCACCTCGACCCGCACCGTGGCGTCGCCGATGTCGAGCCGCGGGCGCTCCGCCGCGCGCACGACGTGCGGCGTCGGCTCGTCCTCGGCGACCAGGTAGGAGACCGAGGTGCGCAGCGCCGCGGCGACCTCCTGCAGCGTGGCGAGCGAGGGGCTGGTGCGGTCGTTCTCGATCTGGCTGACGAACCCCTTCGACAGGTGGCTCGCGTCGGCGAGCTGCTGCACCGTCATGCCGCGGCGCAGGCGGAGGTCACGGATCTTCCTGCCGAGCTGCATGATCGGGTTCCGCGGGGGAAGGGAGTTTCGAGGAATGCGCTTGGTACGAGGCTACTCGCGTTCGGGCCGCCGGGCAACGCCTTCCCGCGGGCCGGCGCGGGCCCGGACCGGCCCGGGCGCGGCGCCGGCCCGCCGGGCCCCGGGGCGGCCCGGCCGGGGC
>CAZSQE010000113.1:0-6514 GCA_964608905.1 uncultured bacterium
GTGGTGGGGCGGCGGGCGCGGCGGACTAGACTCCTGCGCCATGTCCGCCGCGCGCGTCCGCGCGAACCCGGCGGCAGCGGGCGCGGCGCGGCGCGCGGGCATGCAGAAGGCGGTGGCGCGAGGCCACCGCCTTCGGGGAGGGGGGACGTCCGTGGAAGCGACGTCCGGCGGGGGGCTCCTGTCAGTGGCGCTTACGGCGCGCGGCGGCGCCCAGCGCGATCAGTCCCATGGAGGCCAGCACCATCGTCCCGGGCTCGGGCACGGGGTTGGTGGGCCGGGCGGGGTCGCGGCCGCGGCCGCGCCTGCGGTCCACCGAGCTGACGGGATCGGGGGTGGACGAGACGCTCGGGACGTCCGAAGTGGCATCCTCGCCGCCCTCGGAGACCTGGTCCGTGGTGGTGGACTGGTTCAGGTGGCCCGAATGGACGTATGCGGAGGCCACGCTCGACACGAGCAGAAGGCTCAGCAGAATCAACAGGATGCGCTTCATGGCCGGTTCTCCCAGGGGGGACAAGAATCGCCTGCACGACTCAATACATGAAGCATCGCAAGGTCCGTACCGAGTCAGTGAATCAAGCGCAATCCATTGTGTAGGTTTCGGTTATCGAATCCGCCCCCGCCGATGTTCACCGAACTCCTGGGGGAAATGTCGCAAACGCCGACACCTGGTGGCTCGAATCCGGGGCCATTGCCCTCCACGGAAGCAGCCTGGCCAGGGAAATCCACCGACGAACAAAGTATAGGCCCACCGTGCTTTGTTTGCCAACAGGCAACGAGCGAGGCTCAGTCCAGCCCGACCCGCACCTCTCGCACCAACTCCCGGGCGGCGGCCTTGCTCAGGGAGCCGCGGGGCAGCGCCAGGACCTCGAGGGTGCGCGTCCGATCGGCCCCGTCCTCGCGTGCTTCCCGCAGGGTCAGCCGGTCGCCGGGGCGTCCCTCGTGGCTGGGCTTGGCGCGCGCGCCGTTGAGCAGCGCCCGGCCGTCCAGGATGGCGGCCGTGGCCTGCGAGCGGCTCTTGAAGAGCCGCAACTCGAAGAGCAGCACGTCGAGCCGCACGGTCTCACCGCCTCCGGCGCATCACGGCAGGAAGTGGAACGCCAGGCCGAGGATGAGGTAGGGCGGCGATCATCGTGCCGCACTGTGCCCGAAGCGGCGGCGCGGCTCAAGCGGGACCGGCGGGCGGCGCCATCCGCTCCGCGACGGCCCGTGGCGGTGAGGGCCCGGCCGGCGCGCTCACGGGACGGCACGGGGGCCCCAGACGCGTCGGGCGGGGCCTCGCGGCCCCGCCCGGGCGTTGGATCCCTCTACTTTCGCGAGCGAAGGATCACGAACAGCCCAGCGACGTCCCGCAGTTCAGGCACTTGTAGCAGGTGCCGTTGCGGATGGTGATGTGGCCGCACTGGTCGCAGAGCGGCGCGTCTCCGGGGAAGCGGCTCAGCTGGGTATCCGGCCCGCTCTCGGGCCCCGGGGCCTCGACGCGCGCGCGGCCCGCCGCGGGCGCCGGAGCGGCGGCGGGGGCCGCCGCGGCCCTCGCGTTCGCGCCGGCCCGGTGCTCGCGGCCCACCGGGTGCCCGTTCGCGTGCCCCTTCGCCTGGCCGACCAGCGACTCGTCCACGATGTGGGCGAGGTCGGTGCGCCCGAGGTACTCGATGCCGAGCACGCGGAAGACGTAGTCCACCACGCTGGTGCAGGCCCGCAGGTTGTCGTGCCCGTCGACGCGGCCGTGCGGCTCGAAGCGGGTGAAGCAGAACTGGTCGACCAGGTCGTCGAGCGGCACGCCGTACTGCAGGCCCATCGAGACGGAGATGGCGAAGCAGTTCATCATGCTGCGGAAAGCGGCGCCCTCCTTGTGCATGTCGATGAAGATCTCGCCGATGGTGCCGTCCTCGTACTCGCCGGTGCGCAGGAAGACCTTGTGCCCGCCGATGCGCGCCTCCTGCGTGAAGCCGTGGCGCCGCTTGGGCAGGCGCCGGCGGCGCAGCCGCGGCGGCGAGTCGGTCTCGGGCGTCTCGGCCTTGCGCGCGGTGGCGAGCGGCTGGCTCAGCTTGCATCCGTCGCGGTACAGCGCCACCGCCTTGAGCCCCACCTTCCAGGACTCGAAGTAGATGCGCTCGACGTCCTCGACGGTGGCCTCGCGCGGCAGGTTCACGGTCTTGCTGATGGCGCCGGAGATGAACGGCTGCACCGTCGCCATCATGCGGACGTGGCCCATCGGCTCGATGAAGCGCGTGCCGTGCGGGCCGCAGCGGTTGGCGCAGTCGAACACCGGCAGGTGCTCGGGCCGCAACCCGGGCGCGCCCTCGATGGTGAGGCGGCCGCACACCACGGCGTTGGCCTCCTCGATCTGCGCGTCGGTGAAGCCGAGGTAGGGCAGCACGCAGAAGCCCGGCTTCTCGCGCTCGGCGATCGAGACGCCGAGGCGGGTGAGCGTCTCGTCGCTGAGCGGGCCGCGCGCGAAGGCGAAGCGCAGGTGCAGCGAGCCGGGCAGCGTCTCGTCGATGCGCCGCACCTCGGCCTCGCGCAGCCCCTTGCGCAGCAGCTCGTCGGGGTGGACGTGCGGCGCGCCCTCGAGCGTGCCGGTGCCGACCGCCCAGCGGGTGATGCGCTCGATCTCGACCTGGCCGTAGCCGAGGCGCCGCAGCGCCGCCGGCACCGACTGGTTCACGATCTTGAAGTAGCCGCCGCCCGCCAGCTTCTTGAACTTGACCAGGGCGAAGTCGGGCTCGACGCCGGTGGTGTCGCAGTCCATGAGCAGACCGATGGTGCCGGTCGGCGCCAGCACCGTGGCCTGCGCGTTGCGGAAGCCGTGGATGGTGCCGAGCGCGATGGCGCGGTTCCAGCCCTCGATCGCCGCCTGACGCAGGTCGCGCGGCGCGACGCGCGGGTCGATGCCCTGCGCCTCCTCGCGGTGCCGGCGCATGACCTCGAGCATGCAGTCGCGGTTCTCCTCGTAGCGCACGAACGGGCCGCGGCTGGCGGCGATCTCGGCCGACAGGGCGTAGGCCTCGGCGGTCATCGTCGCCGTGACCGCGGCGGCACAGGCGCGGGCCTCGTCGCTGTCATAGGGCAGGCCCTGCACCATGAGCAGCGTGCCGAGGTTGGCGTAGCCCAGCCCGAGCGGGCGGAACTCGTGCGAGCGGCGTGTGATCTTCTCGGTCGGGTAGGAGGCGAAGTCCACCGCGATCTCCTGCGCGAGGAAGAACACGCGGCAGGCGTGGCGGAAGCCGTCCGCGTCGAAGCCGCCGTCCTCGCGCCCGAACCGCATCAGGTTCACGGACGCCAGGTTGCACGAGGTGTCGTCGACGAAGACGTACTCCGAGCACGGGTTCGAGGCGTTGATCCGCTCGGTCGCCTTGCAGGTGTGCCAGCGCTGGATGGTGTCGTCGTACTGCACGCCGGGGTCGGCGCACTGCCACGCGGCGGTGGCGATCTCGTGCCAGACCTCGCGGGCGCGCAGCGTCTCGTACACGTCGCCGCCGGTGCGGAACGTCGTCTGCCAGGGCAGGTCGTCCACCACCGCCTGCATGAAGCGGTCGGGCAGGCGCACCGAGTTGTTCGAGTTCTGCCCCGAGACGGTGCCGTAGGCCTCGGCGTTGAAGTCGGACGAGTAGCCGGCGGCGACCAGCGCCGCGACCTTCTTCTCCTCCCGCATCTTCCAGCGGACGAAGTCGAGGATCTCGGGGTGGTCGACGTCGAGCACGACCATCTTGGCGGCGCGTCGCGTCGTGCCGCCCGACTTCGTGGCGCCGGCGCCCTTGTCGAGCACCTCGAGGAACGACATCAGCCCGGACGACGTGCCGCCGCCGGAGAGCCGCTCCATCCGTCCGCGCAGCCGCGAGAAGTTCGTGCCGGTGCCCGAGCCGTACTTGAAGACGCGCGCCTCGTTGCGCGCCAGCTCGAAGATGCTCATCAGGTCGTCGTCGACCGACTGGATGAAGCAGGCGGACACCTGCGGGCGCGAATAGGAATCGGCGGTGACGTGGATGGCGTCGGTCGCGGCGTCCCACGCGTAGTTGCCGCCGGAGCCGCCGATGCCGTACTCGTGCCACAGGCCGCAGTTGAACCACACCGGCGAGTTGAACGCGCCGACCTGGTGCACCAGCATCCACGCCATCTCGGCCTCGAAGGCGTCGGCGTCGGCGGGGCTCGCGAAGTAGCCGCCCTGCTGCTCGCCGCTCGCGCGCAGCGTGCGCGCGATGCGGCGCACGACCTGCCGCACGCTGGTCTCGTGCCCGGGCTTGCCGGGCAGTCCCGCCTTGCGGAAGTACTTGCTCACCACGATGTCGGTGGCGAGCTGCGACCAGTCGGCCGGCACCTCGACGTCGTCCATCTGGAAGACGATCGAGCCGTCCGGGTTGGCGATGACGGTGCGGCGGCGGTCCCAGGCGATCTCGTCGAGCGGGTCGGTGCCGGGCCGCGTGAAGCGGCGGGGCACGCGCAGGCCGGCGTTCGTGGGCGGATCGAGCGGGAACGCGGCGTCGGGGACGGGCCCCCGGGCGCCGGAGAGCGTCTGGGTCATGCTGGACCTCCCTGGTCCTCCTCGCGACGAGGGACCCTTCCAAGATGGTCGGGCGGCGACGGCGCGGCGTGCCTCTGCCTGGCGCCGGCGTGGCTCGACTCGCAAAGACGGTTGCGTCCTGAAGTCCGCGTGTCCGCGGAAGCGGCCGATCTCTTGCGTGATTGGAAGAGCGTGCCGTCCGCATGCGAGGAGTCGATCACTGCGAACGGTGACGTGCTTTATCCACCCGCGGGCGGGTCGCGCGCAAGGCCAAAATCACCCGCGCCGTTCGCGGTCGCGACGCACCCAGGGCACTTCCGCGCTGGAACGGCGCGCACGCGACGCGCTATCGGACTTTCGAGCGGGACGTCCGAGCGCCGGATGGGTGACCCGCCCCAGCGCGTCAGCGCAGGCGGACGGAGGGCTGCACCTCGCTGCCGGGCCGGCCGAGCGCGGCGGGCGAGAGCACGATGCCGCCGCTGCGGCTGTAGTAGCGGACGTTCCAGCCGGTGGAGTCGGCGCGCTGGCTCTGGTAGGCGACGTACGCCGCGGAGTGTCCGAGGCGCGGGTGGCGCTCGTCCCCGGACGTGTTGAGCCCCGCGAGGGTCGTGACGGACGGCGGGACGGCGTCGAGGTGGACGAGGAAGACGTCGAACCCGCCCTCGCCGGCCCGGTCGGAGGCGAAGCACAGGTAAAGTCCGTTTGGTGTCAGTGTCGGGTCGAGGTCGCGGGCGCCGGGGGAGCGCAGGTCCACGAGGCTGTCCACGGTCCCCTGGGTCCGCTCGTAGAGATAGAGGTGGGGCGAGCCCTCGCGGTCCGAAACGAACGCGATCCGGTCCCCGGTGGAGTCCGGTGCGGGCGACCAATCGTCGTACGGCGCAGCCTCTTGCAGCCCCGGCAGGGGCACCAGCTCGCGCGTGTCGCCGCGGACCATGCGGATGCGCCGGTGCCCCAGCGTGTCGCGTACGAACGCCAGGAGCCGGGTGTCGCCGGTGAAGGCGGGCTCGGTCTCGTCCCCGGAGGTGATGAGCGCCGGGATCGGCACGTAGGAGCAGCTCACCCGCTCGTACATGTAAATGTCGGCGCTGCCGGTGCTTCCCGGGTTCCGCACGAAGGCGATGAGCTGCCCGTCGCGCGACAGGGACGGGCTCGAATCGGCCGCGAAGGAGCTGTTGAGGTCCTTGAGCAGGCGGAACCCCGCGCTCTCGACGTCGTAGAGGTAGATGTCGTACTGACCGGCGGTTGCCCGGTCGCTGGCGAAGGCGATCAGGTAGTTGCCGTCGTTGTCGCACAGCGAGGACGGCGACGTCTTCGGTGTCGAGCAGCCGGCCAGGACCACCCCCAGCAGCAGGATCCCGGCGATCGGGAAACGTCCGCACCCACGACCTTCCACGAAGCACCTCCCGGGTGCCGGCCCGGCGCGGGGACTTCCCCGCCCGCGGCGCCCGCAGCGGACTCTAGTCCCGCGGCTTCACCCGCGGCAAGCGCCGCGCCCTGGCCGGGCCCGTCGTCGCCCGACGGCGCGGTGCAGCCGCGCGGCCGGGCCCGCTCCGGTTTCCCTTGACAGGGCATGGAACGGTGCGAAGGTCTTTTCAGGCGCGCTGGAAGGAGCGAGCGTCATGTCGCGTGTCATCCTGTTCCACTGCCAGGCGGCGGCGGAGCAAGCGCTCCTCGACGAGGACGTGAGTCTCGTGCACTGCGACGAGAGCGAGGAGATGCTCTCCGAGGTCGTGTCGCACCGGCCGGACGTGGTGGTCTACGAGATCCGGCCCGGGAGCCTGTCGGACCTGGCGGTCCTGCGCCTGCTGCGGCGCGTCGCCCCCCACCTGCCGTTCGTGCTCGTGGGCGAGGGCATCGCGCCCGGCACGGGATTCCCCGCCGAGCTGGAGCCGCTCTACCGCCCGCTGCCGCAGTCCGAGGACGCGGGCCTGCGCGAGGCGGTGCACAGCGCCCTGGCGGGGCACGCCGCGAACTGAGCCCCGCGCCCGGCCCGGTCGCCGCCGCGCCGGCGCGCTC
>CAZSQE010000114.1:0-6491 GCA_964608905.1 uncultured bacterium
AAGTCCGCCATGATGGCGCCGGCGGCCATCGTCACAGCTCGCCACTGTCCACCGGCGCCCGCGCCACGGCTGGTCGAGGCCATCGTCCTCCGCGGTGAAGAACCGCGTGGCCCCGACGACCTCGTTCGCCACCGCCGTCGAGGCCGGGTCGAGGTCGATGGCGCCCATGACGGCCCGCGCGGCGGCGATGTATTGGGGCGGCGTGAACCACTCGTTCTCGCCGCTGTTCCGCCCGACGTGGGCCATCGTGCCGGCGAACCGGAAGTCCGCCTCCGGCAACTCGACCGCCTCCCCCGGGCGGACCGGCGCGGCCAGGCCCCCGTCGATCGCGGCCTGCCAGACGCCCCGGTAGGCCGCGACGGTGTTGCGGCTGCCGAGCCCGCGAACGCCGAGGGCGGCGAACTCGGTGATGGTCAGACTTCGCTCAGAATTGAGCGAGGTTCGCCTCCCCTGCTGCGGCTCCGTCCATGCCCACACCGCCGCGGCCGTCCACCACCCGCCCCTCGCCATGAACCCGGCAACGCCTTCGAGCGCGCGCACCAGGTCGGGGACGCTGGCGGGAACGCGCGGGTCGATCACGTCCCCGACCACCGCGGCCGGCTGCCATGACGCTCCGTAGAACGGCGCCAGCACGGTCTCAAGCCTCGCCTTGATCTCGGCGACCTCGCGGAGGGCGGGCACGGTACCGTAGTCCGTTGTCTCGTGGGGCGCGCTCATGGGCAGATCCTCAGTGTGCAGCCCGGCGGGGCGGAGGATCTGCGGCCGACGCCTCCGCCGCGCTGCGGGCCGATCATAGACGACAGCGCCGGCCCGGCGCAAGGGGGCATGTCACTCCCCCTGCCAGTCGCCCCGGACGCGCTCCCACCATGCCCGGTGCGCGGGCGTCCGGTTGTGGGCGGCAACCCCCGGCGCCGGATCATGCCGGCTGGCCCGGATGCGGGTGCCGCAGGCGCAGGGACGGGACACGACGACCCCGGCGGGCAGCCCCGCGAGCCCGTCCCCGACGACGGGTGGGATGCGGCCGGCGCCGGGGAGGAGCGGGTAGGTCACGCCTCACCCGCGGCCTTCCGGGCCCGGGCAGCGATTGCCGAGTCCCGCATCTTCTGGCGCGTCGCGTCGCTGATCTGGCGGGGTGCCCTGGCGGCAGCACGGCCGCGCTGCTCCGGTGACAGGACGCGCGCCGGCGCCGCCGTGCGCTCGCGCAGCCAGTGGTCGCAGGACACGACCGCCGTGAGGGTCAGGGTGAGCCCGCCGGGCAGGGCCGGCGCCGTCGTCTCCACGTCAGCGATCCGCTCGAGCGCCGCCCGCAGGGAGCAGACGGGCTCGTGCGCGCACGAGGCACACGGCGGCGCGGCCACGTCGAGCGCGACGCGGCGGGCGGGCGTCAGGCTGCGGGGGGGGGGCCACGTTCTCGGGCTGTTCCATCTCGGGCTCCTTCTCAATGCTTCCGGGGGTGCCGTTGCAGCGCCCCACGGCGCGCATCTCGCTCGCGTAGCCGAGCGTGCAGTCGGCGCACGGCCGCTTCGCTCTCTGGCTGTGCCCCGTGATCCGGGCGTTCATCTTGGCCCAGCCGGCGTACTCGTCGTCGGCCATGCAGGCCGGCGACCAGGTGTCCGCGGGCAGCGCGGGCAGCGCGGTCACGGGACCAACTCCGCGATCACGTCGCCGTGGCACGCCGCTGCTACGGGACGCCCCAAGAGCGTGAGCGCCGCCGTCGTCATTCGACCGTCTCCGGCGGCACGCCGTAGAGCAGGCCGGCGATGACCTGCCCGTGACAGAGCAGGCGCCCGTTGAACCCTTCCGGCGGAGCGCACCAGCACGCGAGACGCATCCCCCGGAGGGGCTCGAGGTCCGGCCGCTCACGGCCCCGGAGGGCAGCCGCGATGATCGGCCGCGCCATCATCCAGGCAAGCCCGCTGACCACCTGCCCGACGGTGGCGACCGTGCCATCCGCGTATTCGAGCGACCAGTCCTCCTCGACCCAGGGCTCGTCGATGACGATCGGCCGGTTCGTCACCCATGCTCGGTAGAGCGTGACGGCCGCCGCGCGCCGTCCTGCGTCGTCGTTTCGATGGCCCAGCGCGACCGCCGGCCACGTCATGTCCGCGATCCGGAACGGGTTGCCGAACGGGCTCCGCCGATCGATGCGCCGCACGTCCGAGGGCCACGTGACCACCCGGCCGAGGTCGCGGATGTTGAGGACGCGCTCGCTCATGGCTGCACCATCGGCTGGGCCGCGATCAGGAGCAGGAAGCCAGCGACGAGCAGTACCACCAGGGCGGCGGTCGCCAGGAAGGTCGATGCCAGCGACTCCGGCGGGGGCTCCCGGCGGACGTGCGGCGGTCTCATGGCTCGGGGGGGCTGCCCGGGCTCGTTCCAGCGGCAGATGCGGCAGCCTTCGATCCCGCACGGGCGCAGCCTCGGCGTCCCGGTCGTGATGGCGTTCACGCTGTCCCCTTCTCGTCCTCAGCGGTCGCGAACAGGCCCAGTTGGCTGGTCAGGAGCCGGAGCCCGTTCTCCCACGCCCCGTAGCGACCGGCGACCCAGGCGAACCCGGTCACGTCCGGGCGGGTTTTCGAGAGACGGCCGTCGTTGTCGATGTCCACAGAGGACAGGAGGTGGGCGACGAACGCCACGCGGGCGCGGGGCTCCAACTCGTCCCACGCCCAGCGGTCGATCCAGACGACCAGGGCGACACCCAGGAGGTCGACCACGAGCGGCGGCAGGATCGCGGCCTTGCCCATCTCGGGGATGCGCTCGGCCAGATCGTCCGGGCGCTTGCCGAACCGGAAGGCGTAGCGCGTCTCGACGTCGCGGAGGCGCCCGAAGTGGACCTCGTGCTCCTCCATCAACTGGTGCGCGACGCGCTCGAGCGAGTCGGCCGGCGCGAACCCGGTGAAGCCCGTCCACGGCGGCTCGGACTTGGCGATCGCCGAGAACGTCGTTGCGTCGATGGTGGCCGACCGCCCATCGGCTTCGATCGTGACGGCGCCCTTCATGACGGTGCCCTCCAGTCAAGATTGAGTTCGTCGGCCAGCCGTCCGCGCTCTTCGTCCGTCATCGCCATGACGGTCTTCGTGACGTCTGTCACGGCCGGCACCGTCCCGGCGATGGCGCCGATGGCGATGGCGAGCTGGCCCTTCGTCCGGCCCGCCTGGCGGGCGAGGGAGGCGAGGGCGGAGGCTGACAGCCCGTCGGGAAGGGCCGTTGGGGCGACCTCGCCGGCGATCGGCGGTGCATCCTCGACGGGCCAGCCCCCGACGGTCGGGGCGTTCCCGAACGACGCGACCGGCCGTTCCATCCGCGTGTCCGCCGGGAGTTCCGGCGTGGTGGCGCCCGGGGCCGGCCGCTCGACGCGCTGGCGACGGGTGGACTGCCGGCGGGGCTCCGCCGGGGCCCCGGCCGGCAACGCCCGGAGCGGCTGGCCGGACGCGAGCGCCGGGACCTCCGGTGCGGCGTTGAGCGTCGGCATGAACTCGGCGATCCGCGTCTGCGGGAGCTCGATCACCGGCACCGCGTAGCGCATGACCGGCTGGTTCGGGCGCTTCGACTCGCGCTGGTCGAGCCGGAGCCGGGCCGGGATCAGGCGTCCCTCGGCCGTCGCCCGGGCGAGGAAGTCGGCCGTTCCGGCAAGTTCCACCGCGGCGTAGTACCCGTGGCTCTCCAGCCGCCACACGCCCATGTCGGGCACCAGCGGCAGGATGACGTTCAGGCGGGTGGTGGGCTTGCACGCCCGGCCCTCCGCGGCGAGCGTCCGGCGCTCGTCCTGATCGGCGGGGCAGACGCACGGCTCCATCGTCAGGAGTTCCGTCACGCCGTCACACCGGCGCTGGCAGCCCCCGCCCGCCCACAGTTCGTAGAACTGCGTCATGGAGTCGCCCGGCGGGATCACGATGTCGAGCGCATCGACCGTCGTGACGAGCTCCCAGCCGTCGCCGTCGGGCCACGCCCGGACCTCCCCGCCGTAGATCGCGGCCGCGGCCTCGAGCAGATCCCGCGACGCCGACGTGAGCCGGAATGTTTCGAGCTTCGCCGGGCGGGACTTGCCGTTGCCCCTGGCGACCTTCACGCCGGTTCGGATGCGGCCGAGCTCGCGGAGCCGCCGCTGGAGAGTCAGGATTGCCACGTCACGCTCCCTCCGCCGGCCCGCCGGCCGGCCCGTCGAACACCCAGGCGATGCCGTCAGGTCCGGGGATCGCCGTCCCGAGCACGCCCTTGCTCGTCTCCTCCGCCCAGCGGAAGACCTCCCGGGCGAACAGGAACGCCCGGAACACGTCGTCGTCGATCCGCGCCGGGACCAGCTGGTAGGCGTCCGGCGTCAGGTGCAGCACCACGCCCCCGTCGAACGCCGGCAGCGGCGCATCCGTCCCGTCTGCCAGGCCGATGTAGTCGGCGTTCGCGTAGGCGGACAGCTGGAGGGCCGCCTCGGGATAGACGCCCTTGCCCGTCTTCGTGTCGCCGATCAGCCGCCGGCCGCCGATCGTGGCAATCCAGTCGAGCGTCCCGGCGTAGCTCTCCCGATCGGAGTAGACGGTCCCCTCGGATGCCTCCCACGAGGGTGAGAAGTCGGCCACGAACCGATCGAACTGCGACAGGAACGGGGCAACGTCGGCGCCGGGCTCTGGGCGAGGCTTGCCGAGGATGATGGCTTCGATCTGGGCGTGGACCGCCGAGCCCACGTCGGCCTTCCGGTCGCGCTCGCGGTAGGGCGCCCCGGATAGCCACTTGACGGCCGCCTCGATCGCGTCCGGATCGGACACAACGTAGAACGGCGCGATCGGCTTGTCGTCGCGGGTGGCGCCGAAGAGCGCGGCGAGCCGGTCCACGATCGGCTGTTCGAGACGCCCCTCGACGCGCTGGAGGCTGACCGCCCCGAGCATCGCCGCGATCTGGCGGTGGTTGGCGACCGCGTACTCGGCCACGCTGCGCATGCCCCAGCCCATCAGGGCGGGGGCGGGCAGGCCGCCCTTCAAGATCGTCGTCACCGACCAGAAATTTCTCCCACGTCGCGTGTAGACACGACCTCGGCTGGTGGTCTTGGCGCCGGCGGGGTTGCTCATGACCCGAACGCTTCCTGCAGCTCGCCGGGCGCCCAATCGGACAGGTCGCCGACCCGCGCGAGCCATGCCCCGTTGATCGGGTTCTCCGCCGCGAGCGCGTCTTCCGCGTGCCGCCGCTCGACCGATACGAGCCGATCCCACACCTCGCGGATCGCGCGGATGGCTTGGTTGCAGCCCTCGGCCCGCAGCCGTGCTCGGAGCACGATCCCGGAGGGCTCGGCCTCGGCTTCGTCAGCGGCGATCGCGCGGAACTTGCCCCGCTCACTCCGCTGGAACGCGATTTCCTCGAGGAGGACGCGGCGCACTTCGGGGTCGAGGAACATCGGGATGCTCATGCCGACACCGCGCTCTCGCCCGCTGGCGCGACCAGCCCGATCTCCACGAGGTCAAGTTCGCGAATGACGGTGCAGCGGCGCACGCGGAACTTGCCGTCGCCGACCGGGATGGCGACGATGTCCGCCGCCGTGAACTCGACCACAAGGATGCGACGACCGGGCTGCCACTCGCGCATGCACCACGGCAGGGTCGCGAGGTTGACTCCCGCCCCGCACTGGACCGTGTCGTCCGGCTCGACGGTCTCGACTTCGACGGTGGCTCCGACCGCGTAGACGAGCTTCCCGGTGCTCTGGATCGGGCTGCGGTACGCCGCGTCCACCAGCTTGTAGGCCCGGATTGCTCCCGGCTGCTCGCGCAGCATGAGGAGGTCATTCGCCTGCCAGCTATTGATGCCAGAGGCGCCCCTGAGGTCGGCGCGCGTGAGGTAGGCGCGCGTGAGGTCGGCGCCCGTGAGGTAGGCGCCCGTGAGGTAGGCGCCCGTGAGGTCGGCGCCCGTGAGGTAGGCGCCCGTGAGGTCGGCGCGCGTGAGGTCGGCGCGCCTGAGGTCGGCGCCCGTGAGGTAGGCGCCCGTGAGGTAGGCGCCCGTGAGGTCGGCGCCCGTGAGGTAGGCGCCCGTGAGGTCGGCGCGCGTGAGGTCGGCGCGCCTGAGGTCGGCGCCCGTGAGGTCGGCGCCCGCGGCCGCAGCCTCTTCCACCGCTTGCCGCACGTCGGTAGCCGTCTGGGCGATGTACAGGTCGCGTCCATCGATGGAACGGATGGTGATGCTCACGACGCCACCGCCTCTCGCGCCGCGGCCACGAGGGCCCGTTCCTCCGTCGTCATGCTTCCCATCGGTGCTACGCTCTCCTTGCTCCCTGTGAGTTGCCCCCGCCCTGGGCGTCCAACCGCGGGCGGGGGCCTTCTGTTGTCAGGCGCGCGACGTTCGCCGCGCTATCAGGACCGTCTCGAACGCGGCCACCTGTGCCTCGGACCGTTCGGCGCCTGCCCACCCGTCGGGGTGAACCGGCCGATGGCAACCCGTGCAATACGACCCGCCAGCTTCCTCGCGCCCGCAGTCCGGGCAGCGCTGCTCCCGCCGGCCACCGGCGTAGGCCC
>CAZSQE010000115.1:0-6477 GCA_964608905.1 uncultured bacterium
CCGACACCCACCAGCAGGTCACCGCCAGGCAGCGCGCGGCGCACGCCGCGCGCGGTCAGGCCCTTCGTCAGGGCGTGCACCGGCACCAGCCGGCCCACGTGCAGCAGTTCCTCGACCTCGCCCTCGACGACCTCGAAGAGCGGGTTCAGCATGCGGCGCTCGAGCGGGTCCACCTCCCCGCTCACCACCACGCGCACGCCGCGCGCCAGGGTGCGCGCGAGGAAGGGCTGGCCGAAGAAGTGGAGCCCGAGCCGTCCGCTGCCGTCGTCCACCGCCGCCTGGAAGTCGGTGCGACCGGCGCGGGTGCGGATGGCCACCGCGCTGTGCACCGTGCCCGCGACGGTGACGAACTCGCCGGGCCGGAGGTCGGCGATGCGCACGAAGCGCCGCGCGTCGAGCCAGGTGCGCGGGTAGTGGCGCACCAGCTGCTCGAGCGTGCTCAACCCGAGGCGGCCGAAGTGCTCGGCCCGCACCGGACCGACGCCGGGCAGGTACTGCAGCCGGGTCGAGGGCTCGAGGGGCGGGCGGACGTCCCCGGGGCGGCGGGGCGCGGGCGGCGCGGGCGTCATGACGCCCCACTTTCGCACATCCGCCGCCCGGGCGGGAGCCGGGTCAGGCGGCGGGCGGACCGGCGAACGCGGCCTTCACCTCGGCGTCGAACTGCAGCACCCGGACGACGTAGCCCCAGAGGAGGAGGTTGAGCAGGTTGCTGACGATCGAGACCGGCACGAGGCCCGCGAGGTCGCAACCGGGAACCCAGCGCTGCACCGTTCCGAGACTCCCCAGGCTCAGGAAGCTCGACAGCGCGCCGGCCACCCCGAGCCAGGCGAAGACGAGCAGGACCACCCGGGCCCAGCCCCGGAGCCGCAGCAGGGCGTGGAAGAACCAGAGGAAGAGAGCGAGCACGCCCAACTCGACGAGGACCGCCGGCGCCATGCCGCCCAGGCTCGCGGGGCACGCGCCGTACCCGGACGCGAGGCCGCCCCGCATGGCGTCGAGGACGCGGACGGTGACGACGTTGGCGAGGGCGGAGGCGAGCACGAAGTAGGCGACGAACCAGTTGCGCAGACGGCCCAGCTTCGCATCGACCGAGGGCACCGGGACCTCCCGTGGACGGCCGGCGCGACCCGCTCCCGCCCGGCGGGGCCAGCATCCGCCCCCGGGGCCGGGTTTTCAAGGTCGAAGGAGCCGAAGGGGCGGGCCGAAGGGGCCGGCTTTACAGCCCCCCACGGCCCTGATAGAGTCCTCGGCTCATTCGGTAGCACGGCAGGGAACACCGGCAGGAGGTCATTCCTTGGCTCAGCGATGTGATATCTGCGGGAAGGGGACCATGTCAGGCAACAACGTGAGCCACGCTCACAACCTGACCAAGCGGGTCTGGAACCCCAACCTGCAGCGCGTGCGCGCGCTGGTGGACGGCCGCGTCAAGAACCTGGACGTCTGCACGCGGTGCATCCGCAGCGGCAAGGTCACGAAGGCCGTGCGCAACGTGCGCAAGCCCGCGACCGCGTAACCCGGCCGACCCGGTCCCACGCCGACCCCGCCGCCCCCTCCGGGCGACGGGGTCGTCTCACGCCCCGGCCGTCTCGCCGCGCCGCACGGCCAGCAGCTCGCGCCATTCCAGCTGCTGGCGCGGCACCGCGTGCAGCGGGTCGAGTTCGAGCGCGCGGGCGAACTCCTCGTCGGCCTCGCGGGCCCGGCCCTGGGCGAGCAGCGCCCAGCCCAGGTCGGCGCGCGCCGCGGCGTAGCGCGGGTTGGCGGCGACGGCCGCGCGCAGCGGCCCCTCGGCGCCGGGGGCGTCGCCACGCAGCAGCCGCACGCGGCCGAGCTGCGCCTGGGCGTCCGGCCAGCCCGGGTGGCGCGCCACCACGTCCCCCAGCATCTCCTCGGCCTGCTGCGGGTGGCCGAGCGCCAGCTCCACCGCCGCCAGCTCGAGCGCGGCCGCGTCGTAGCCGGGCCGCAGCGCCAGGGCGGCGCGGTACGACTCCCGCGCCTCCTCGAGGCGCCCCTGCATGCGCCGCGTGCGGGCCAGGGCCAGCTGCAGGTCGGGGTAGTCGGGCTGCACCGCCAGCGCCCGCTGCAGCTCCCCCTCCATCGCGCCCGCGTCGCCCACGGCCAGCGCCAGCGAGGCCTGGCCCAGCACCTCGCGCGGGATCTCGCGGTCGCGCACCAGGCCGCGCCGCACCGAGCGCAGCGCGTCCTCGTGGCGCCCCAGCGCGTGGTAGATGAGCCCGAGCAGGCGCTGCGCCCGCGCGAACTGCCGGTTCAGCTTCACCGCCTGCTCGAGCGGGGCCACCGCCGCCGCCAGCTCGCCGGCGCGGAAGCGCGCCAGCCCCAGCCAGAAGTGCAGGTCGGGGTAGTCGGGGAAGGCCTCCAGCGCCGCCTCGAGATGGACGATCGCCTCGCGGGCCGCCCCCAGCTCGAGCTGGGCCCGCGCCGCCAGCAGCCGGGCCTCGAGGTAGCGGGGGTTCACGCGCAGCGCGGCGTCGAGCTGGAGCAGCGCCTCCTCCAGCCGCCCGGCCTCGAGCAGCAGGCCGCCCAGCCGGCCGCGCAGGTCGGCGTAGCCCGGGTGCTCGGCGACCGCGTGCTCGACCTCGGCGATGGCGCCGGCCAGGTCGCCGGCGTGGTAGCGCTCGAGCGCGCGCTCCACGTGCGTCGCCGGCGCGCCCGGCTCCTCGCCGGCGAGCAGGGACATCACGCTCTGCCAGTCGGTCGCACCCCACTCGGGCACGCGCGCCGCGGCCAGGCCGGCCGGCAGCTCGACGCCCAGCGCCAGCGCCTCGTTGAGCGCCCGCACCGAGGCCTCGTGGTCGTGGCGCTGCGCCTGGCAGACGGCCAGCAGCAGCAGGGCCTCGACGTAGCGCGGGTGCTCGCGCAGGGCGTGCTCCAACTCGGCCACCGCCTCGGGCAGCCGCCCCGAGCGCTGGAAGATGCGCGCCCGGTAGTAGCGCAGGTCGGGGAAGGTCGGGTTCTCCTCCAGCGCCCGCGCGAACTGCTCCTCGGCCCGCGCGTACTGGCCGGCGTGGAAGAAGGCCAGGCCGAGCTGGGCCCGGGCCTCGGCCGCGTAGCAGAGCGCCAGGCCGTGGTCGGGGTCGCTGGGGTCGCGCACCTCGGCCAGCGCGGCCTCGAACGCGGTCGCGGCCTGCTCGTGCTCGCCGCGGTTGAAGTGCACCATGCCGCGGTTGTAGTGGCGGTTGTGACCCCACCTCAGGAGGTTCGAGAACACGGTGCCGGCTCCCTGGCGTCCGGGGCGGGCCCGGGGCCGCGGGAACACCCGCCGAAAACGGGTCCGCCGCGGTCCCCGGGCGCCGCCGACCGGACTAGTCGATCTGCCGCCGCAGGAAGGTCGGCACCTCGAGCGAGTCGCCGTTGTGGCCGCCGCGGCCCCAGCGCTCGCGCGGTCCGACCCCGACCTCCTCGCCCCAGCCCGCGGACGGGCCGCGGCCCTCGCCGGCCGCGCCGTGCGCGCGCTCCGCCCGCGGGCGCGACGCGCCGTGCCCGAAGCCGGTGGCGACGACGGTGATCATCAGCTCGCCTTCCATGTTGGGGTCGATGACCGCGCCGAAGATGACGTTGGCGTCGTCCCCGGCCGCGCTCACCACCACGTTGGCCGCCTCGTTCACCTCGTGCAGGGTCAGGTCGCGGCCGCCGGTGATGTTCACCAGCACGCCCTCGGCGCCGCTGATCGAGACGTCCTCGAGCAGCGGGCTGGCGACCGCCGCCTGCGCCGCCGCCAGCGCCCGGCCCTCGCCCGCGGCGCGCCCCGTGCCCATGAGCGCGTTGCCCCGGTTCGACATGACCGCCTTGACGTCGGCGAAGTCGAGGTTCACCAGCCCCGGGACCGTCACCAGGTCGGAGACCCCCTTGGTGGCCTTGAGCAGCACCTCGTCGGCGACGCCGAAGGCGTCGGTCAGCGACGTGCCCGGCTCGACCACCGACAGCAGGCGCTCGTTGGGGATGACGATGAGCGTGTCCACCTCGGCACGCAGCTCGGCGAGGCCGTCGTCGGCCTGGCGGGTGCGGCGCCGTCCCTCGAAGCCGAAGGGACGGGTGACCACCGCCACCGTCAGCGCGCCGTGCTGCTTGGCCAGCCGCGCCACCACCGGCGCCGCGCCGGTGCCGGTGCCGCCGCCCATGCCGGCGGTGATGAACACCATGTCGCTGCCGGCGAGCGCGTCGGCCAGCGCCTGCTCGTCCTCGTCGGCGGCGCGGCGGCCCTGCTCGGGGTTGCCGCCCGAGCCCAGCCCGCGGGTGGTGGTCTTGCCGATCTGCAGCCGGTGCGGCGCCATCGACTGGTTCAGGGCCTGCACGTCGGTGTTGGTGACGATGAACTCCACCCCGCGCAGGCCGGCGCCGATCATGCGGTTCACCGCGTTGCCGCCGGCGCCACCCACCCCGATGACCTTGAGCTTGGCCGAGGCGCTGCTGTCCAACTCGAGCTCGAACATGGGCACGACTCCCTGTGCCTTCTCCGTGCGGTCCCGGCGGCTCCGTCGGCGACGGCCGCCCCCGGGGGTTCCTCCGTGGGATTCAGGCGATGAATGTGGGACGGACATGGATCACGCTCACGAGTAGAAGAGCTGACGGAACCAGCGACGCGGATCGAACGACGCCCGGCGGGGCTCGACGCCCCGCCGCTCGCGCCCGTTCTCCTCGCCGTTCTCGGCCTGCACGGCGTGGAGCACCAGCCCCACCCCGGTCGAGAAACGCGGGTCGGCGACGTTGGCCGAGAGCCCGCCCAGTCCCTGGGGCACGCCCAGTCGCACGGGCATCTCGAAGACCTGCTCGGCCAGTTCGACCACGCCCGGCATGAGCGAGGTGCCGCCCGTGAGGACGACCCCGCCGCCGAGCAGCTCCGCGAAGTGGTTCTTCTTCACCTCCTTGTTGGCGAGCTGGAAGATCTCCTCCATGCGCGGCTCGATCATGGAGGCGAGCACGTGCCGGGCGATCTCCCGATCCGGCCGGCCGCCCACCCCGGGGACCGGGATGGTGTCCGTGCTCGGCACCAGGGAGGCCAGCGCGCACCCGTGCTGGATCTTGATGGCCTCGGCCTTGTCGATGGGCGTGCGCAGGCCGATGGCGAGGTCGTTGGTCACGTTGGCGCCGCCGAACGGCACGATGGCGGTGTGCCGGATCGAGCCCTCGTAGAAGACGGCGACGTCGGTGGTGCCGCCGCCGATGTCGAGCAGGACCACGCCGAGGTCGCGCTCGTCGTCGCCCAGCACGGCGTGGCTCGAGGCCAGCGGCTCGAGCACCAGGTCGAACACGCGCAGGTTGGCGCGCTGGATCGAGCGGCAGATGTTCTTGGCCGAGGTCACGGCGCCGGTGATGATGTGGACCTCGGCCTCGAGCCGCACGCCGCTCATCCCCACCGGGTCCTTGATGCCGCTCTGGTCGTCGACGATGTACTCCTGCGGGATGACGTGGATGATCTCGCGGTCCATGGGGATGGCGATGGCCTTGGCCGCCTCGACCACCCGGTCCACGTCGGCCGCGCCGATCTCGTTGTCCCGCCGGGAGACGGCGATGACCCCGCGGCTGTTGATGCTGCGGATGTGGTCGCCGGCGATGCCGGCGTAGACGCCCTTCACCGGCATGCCCGCCATGCGCTCGGCCTCGTCCACCGCGCGCTGGATGCTGGCGACGGTCTTCTCGAGGTCCACGACCACGCCCCGGCGCAGTCCCTCGCTGGGCGCGGTGCCCACCCCCACCACCCGCGGCTCGCCGGTGCCGTTGCCGCCGGTGTCCGCGATGATGCAGGAGATCTTGGTGGTGCCGATGTCCAGTCCGACGTACATCCGTACCGCCTGTCCCATGGTGACGCTCACCCCCTCCTTGGAGCCGAAACGGTCCTAGCCACTGCGGCGTGCACCCTCCGGGCCCGGTCCCACGGCGCCGGGCCGCGGCGCGGGACCGGACGCGGGCCGGGCCACGGCCCCCGCCGGCTGCACCACCACCAGATCCTCGAAACGCAGGTCCACCGAGCCGGGCCGCACCTGCCGCTGCGGCAGGTCCCTGAGCACGACGCGCAGGGCCGAGAGCACGCGGGCGTCCGGCGGCCACGCCGGCGCCAGCACCTTGGTGCCGTCCATCATCAGGATGGCGGTGGAGTCGGCGTCGGCCACGTCCACCTCCGACACCTCGCCGGCCAGCTGCAGGTCGCGCGCGCCCAGCGCCCGCACCCACGCCAGCCCGCGCCGCACCTCCACCGTGCGCACCTGGGTGCCGCCCCGCAGCCGCGAGAAGTCCGGGCCGGTCAGCAGCGGCACGTCGGCCACCACCCCGCGCGCCAGCGGCGGCAGCAGCACGCCGGCCGAGTCCACCTCCCACGGCACCCCGTGCCGCACCAGCAGCACCGGCTCCCGCTCGACGATGCGCACCCGCACGCCGCGCAGCCAGGCGCGGGCGACCTCGGCCCGCGCGACGCGCGGGTCGAGCAGCAGCGCCTGGCGCGCCCGCTCGCAGTCCACGGCGAAC
>CAZSQE010000116.1:0-6453 GCA_964608905.1 uncultured bacterium
AGGGCGGCGAACGGGTTGGCGCCCGCGTTGCCCAGCAGCCACAGCCCCGCGCCCGCCCCGGTCACGACCAGCCCCGCCGCGTAGCCGAGCCCCAGCGCGGCCAGCCGGCGGCGGCGCACCCTCGAGGGGAGCACGTGGCCGAGGATGCGGCCGGTCAGCTCGGGGCGCGGGACGGCGAACGGCTCGCCCTCGAGCGCGGCGACGACGCGCTCGAACGCGGCCAGCTCGGCGGCGCAGTGCGGGCAGACCGCGAGGTGCGCGCGGAAGGCCACGGCCTCGGCGGGGGCCAGCTCGCCGTCGAGGAAGTCCTGGATGCGGGTGTCCAGTTGGCAACGCGTCATGATCCACGCTCCAGTCGGTCCTTCAGCAGGGCCCGCGCCCGGTGGATGCGGGCCTTGACCGTGCCCAGCGGCAGGTGCAGCGCCTCGGCGATCTCCTCGTAGGAGAGCTCGTGCTGGTGCCGCAGCACCACCACGATGCGGTAGTGCTCGGGCAGCGCCGCGATGAGCGCTCCCGCCGACTCCGCCTCCTCCCGCCGCTCCAGCAGTTGGTCAGGCCCGAACCCGGGGTCCTCGACATCGACGACCTGCTCCTCGAGCGAGCCCGGCTCGCTGCGCACGAGCGGCTGCGTCTTCACCCGCCGCCGGCGGAGCTGGTCGATGCTCAGCCGCGCCGCGATGGTGAGCAGCCAGGCGGGGAACGGCCGGGTGGGGTCGTATCGGTCGAGGGCCTTGAACATGCGGACGAACGTCTCCTGGGTGAGGTCTTCGGCGTCCTCGCGAACCCGGACCATCCGCAGGGCCACCGAGTACACCTGGCGCTCGTAGCGCTCGATGAGCTCGCGGTAGGCCCGCTCGTCCCCGGCCAGACAGCGCCGGACCAGTTCGGCATCGTCGGGGATCACCGGCCGACCTTCAACTGCGCCTACGGCCGGAAGGCAGGGAAGGTTTCATGGAGGCCGACATTAGGCGTCCGCTCGCGCGACGGTCAAGGGCGTGCAGGACTTCGAGTTGCCCGCCGCCCACCTTGACGGGGCGGTGGCCCGCCCGTAGTTTCGGCCGGCTGACCCAAGACTTCGACTTCCCCCTCCCGAGGAACCCCATGCTGACCATCACGACCCTGAAGGCACGAGAGATCCTGGATTCCCGCGGCAACCCGACCCTGGAGGTGGACTGCCAGCTCGGCGGCGGCGCCGTCGGACGGGCGGCCGTCCCCTCCGGCGCCTCGACCGGCGAGCACGAGGCCCTCGAGTTGCGCGACGGCGACAAGGCCCGCTTCGGCGGCAAGGGCGTGCAGCTGGCCGTCCGCAACGTCGGCGAGCTCATCGCCCCGGCCATCATCGGCATGGAGGCCTTCGACCAGCTGGCCGTGGACCGGGCGATGATCGAGCTGGACGGCACGCCCACCAAGAGCAAGCTCGGCGCCAACGCCGTGCTGGGCGTGTCCATCGCCGTGGCCAAGGCGGCGGCCGCCGCGCTCGAGACCCCCCTCTACCGACACCTCGGCGGCGTGCACGCCCGCACCCTGCCGGTGCCGCTCATGAACGTGGTGAACGGCGGCCAGCACGCGGACAACAACGTGGACCTGCAGGAGTTCATGATCGTGCCGCTCGGCGCGCCGACGTTCCGCGAGGGCCTGCGCTGGGCGACCGAGATCTTCCACACCCTGGCCGGCGTGCTGAAGAAGCGCGGGCTCGCCACCGGCGTGGGCGACGAGGGCGGCTTCGCCCCGAACCTCGAGGACAACGAAGCCCCGCTCAAGCTGCTGGTCGAGGCCATCGGGAAGGCCGGCTACCAGCCCGGCGAGCAGGTGGCCATCGCCCTGGACCCGGCGGCCAGCGAGTTCTTCAAGGGCGGCGCCTACGTGCTCGAGGGCGAGGGCGGCCGCCGGCTGGCCCCGGCCGAGATGGTCGAGTACTACGCCGGCCTGGTGGACCGCTACCCCATCGTGAGCATCGAGGACGGTCTCGCCGAGGACGACTGGGAGGGCTGGTCGCTCATCACGAAGCGGCTCGGCAGCCGCATCCAGCTGGTCGGCGACGACCTGTTCGTCACCAACGTCGAGCGGCTCGCCCGCGGCATCCGCGAGGGCGTGGCCAACTCCATCCTCATCAAGCTGAACCAGATCGGCACCGTCTCCGAGACGCTCTCGGCCATCGAGATGGCGCACCGCGCCGGCTACACGGCGGTCATCTCGCACCGTTCGGGCGAGACCGAGGACGTCACCATCGCCGACCTGGCGGTGGGCACGAACGCGGGCCAGATCAAGACCGGCTCGCTGTGCCGCACCGACCGCGTGGCGAAGTACAACCAGCTCCTGCGCATCGAGGAGGAGCTGGGGCCGTCGGCCGTCTACCCGGGCCGCTCGGTGTTCCGCAGCCGTTGACGCCGGGGGCGCCCCGGGTACATCCTAGGTGGTGCGGCCGGGCGCGGTGAGCGCCCGGCCCGCCACCGGTGGCCGCTCCGGCCGCCGGCACTCGACTCGCACGGACGCGAGACCCGGGCCACCGGGCCGACGAGGAGGGACAGGGAGGTCATGCGCGACATCGGCACCCGCATCCAACGCTACCGGCTGTCCCGCTACGCCGCGCCCGAGCGTCCCCTGCGCCGCGGCCTGCGCTGGTTCTGGCTGGCCGGGGCGCTGTGGCTCGCCTGGGCGGGGTTCGTGAGCGAGCACAACTTCGTGCGGCTCGGGCGGCTGGACCGCGAGCACGAGCGCTCGACCGCGGAGCTGAAGCGGATCCGGGCGGAGGCCGCCGCGCTGGACGCCCGGCTGCGCGACCCCGCGGCGCAGCGCGCCCTCGCCGAGCACGCGCTGCGCGAGAAGGCGGGCATGGCCCGGCCGGGCGAGATCGTCTACCGCATCCGGCCGGCGAAACCGTCGCGCGACTGACCCGCCCCCGACGACGAAGCGGCGCGGGGCCCGCCGGGCCCCGCGCCGCTCCGTCCGCCGGAGGGAGAGGCTAGAAGCCGATCCCCAGAGCCATCCGCACACCGAGCCCGCTCAGGTCCAGCTCGGAGATGCCGGCGGGCCGGCCGCCCTGCATCAGCGTCTGCCTCAGGTAGGGCGCGACGACCACGTCCGTGGGCACGGTGATGGTGCCGACGCTCTCCAGGCCGGTCACCTTCATGCTGCGGTAGATGGCCCCGACCATGACGGAGTAGCGGGCGGCGAAGAACAGGTGCGCGCCGAACTCGGCGTAGTAGCCGGCCCCCTCGCCCTGCGCGGTGACCCGGTTGGCGCCGCCCAGCGAGGCGATGTCGAGCGTGTCGTTCTCGGCGTCGTACAACTCGTCCAGCCCGGCCTCGTAGGTCTGGAACAGCGCGCGCGTGGACGTGAGGCTCAGGAGGCCGCCGCCGACGAAGGCGCGGGCCTGGAAGTCGCCCTGATTGTAGGGCGCCAGGTAGTACTGCGCGCCCACGTGGAGCGGCACGGCGATGACCTGCCCGAGGACGTCGATGTTGGCCCCGATGCTGGGCAGGTACGACCGGCTGGTCCGGATCTTGAGGTGGCTCACGCCCGCGGCGATGGCGAAGTTCGGGCGCACGAAATAGCGCAGCTCGGCGTCGAACATCCAGCTCATCGCGATCTCGTCCAGCGGCTCGAGGCCGCGGTAGCGGAGCGGATACTCGTTGTAGCGCCGGAGCAGGTCGTTCATGCCGTCACCGGCGACCTGGCTGGGCATGCCCGAGAGCACGAGGTTCAGGCGGTGCACTTCCGCGGCCGCCATGGCCTTCGGGGCAAGGCTGGAGGCGCCCAGCGCCACGGCCAGCGCCAGCAGGACCCCGAGACGAAGACGAGTCAACGCAAACCTCCACACGTGAAGAGTCGAGCCCGAAAGGGATGCACGCAGGACCCCGGTCAGAGTGCCGCATACTATCCGCCCCCCGGCCCCTCGCGCAAGGCCGTGGCCCCCCGCGGCCGCGGCTCGGGCGCGCCCCGAGCGGCTCCGGGGGCCCTTGACAGGCCGCCGCCGACCCGGCTAAGGTTCCTGCCGTCGATGCGGGGTGGAGCAGCCTGGTAGCTCGTCGGGCTCATAACCCGAAGGTCGCTGGTTCAAATCCAGCCCCCGCTACCAAGTGAGCCCCGGGGCCCAGGCCCCGGGGCTCGCCCTTTTCCGCGGCAGCGCCCACAGCCCACGACGGCTGCGTTGCGCCTGCCCTGCTCCGCGCTCAGCGGACGATGCGCAGGTCCTGGGGCGCGTCCGGCGGGACCTGGTCGGCGCCGGCGACCTCGGCGCCGACCAGGAAGAGGGCGTCGCTCGCCGGCACCGTCACCTCGGTCACCGCGGCGCCGTCGTTGGTGGCCGGGTCCGCCGTCCCGAGGATCCTGCGGAACGTGGCGCCGAGCGGGACGGTGAGCGGCGCGGCGGAGGGGTTCACCAGCACCGTGCCGTTGGCGAAGTCGCGGCGGTAGATGCCGCTCACGCCCCGGCGCAGGTGCACGTCGTCGAGCCACACGTCCCCGTCGGCGAGGCCCAGCCAGAAGCGCAGCTGCGCGCTGCAGGTGACGGTGGGGGTCAGCACCACCTGGTGCTGGCGCCACTCGGTGCCGAGCTGCACGGTGCCGGACGCGTAGCTCGTGCCGGTCACCGCGGCGGCGACCGTCACCCGGCGCTCCCGGGACGCGCGGGCCCAGAAGGTCGCCGTGTAGGCCACGTTCCCGATCATGTCCAGGGAGCCGGTGCTGGCGTAGGTGACGTACCAGTCGTAGGCGCCGGCGGTCTCGACGTGGATGCGGGCCGAGGCCCGGCCGACGGCCGCGGTCGTGCTGTCGAGGGTCACGGCGGCGGGCGTGGCGGAGTGGCGCCAGAACCACCAGCCGTCGGTCGCGCTCGTCTCGAAGCCGGGGTTGGTCACCGCGTCGGCCCCGCCGCCGGACCAGATCATCTGGTACCAGCCACCGCCGGCGGGCCCCAGCCAGCCGGTGTGCCGCCCGTCGGCGCTCGCCGCCCCGGTGGCCAGGTCCACGGCGTACTCGTCGTACCAGAAGCGGTGGAAGGGCGCGGTCTTCGGGTCCTTGTCCGACGGGCCGAACGCCGCGAACCCGGTGGCCAGCGCGGCGCTGCCCAGCCCGAAGCGCGCCTTGCGCACGTTGGTCGCCGAGTAGGGGTCGTCGTCCGCCTGCGCGGTGAAGATGTAGTTGTGCGTCGGCGCGCGGAAGGCCGCCTCGTCGCCGAAGTAGCCGCCGACGATGCGGAACATGTTCTGGTACCAGTCGCCGCCCTGCTGGAAGGGGAAGTTCTCGCGCATCCAGCCGTTGAACGTGTCGTACTTCGTGCCCGAGGCGCAGTTGCCCACGAGCACGGCGGCGGGACCGCAGAGCCGGCGCAGCCGCGCGGCGATGGTGTCGCTGGCGGCGTGCCAGGCGGCGTCGAACGAGGCCGCGTCCGGGTAGCCGGCGCGCGCGAAGTCGATGCTGTCCTCGGGCGTCTGCGTCCACAGGATGCCGTCGCAGTACATGTCGAGGAAGAAGCCGTCCCACAGGCCGGTGCGGTGGATGGCGTCCACCCAGAGGTCCACGATGGCCTCGGCGAGGACGAAGCGCCCGGTCGAGTCGCGCCGGGCCACGTTCACCCACGTCGAGTAGCGCTCGCCGGCGCGGTCGCGGAGGAAACCGTCGTGGTCGCGCAGCAGGTGGGTCATGCGCGTCGGGTAGTCCACCGTCGAGTCCCGCGTCTCGCGCAGCCACCAGTAGGCCTGCGCCGGCACGTAGGCGAGCACGCTGATGCCGGGGTGGCGCGCGCGGATGGCGGCCATCAGGTCCGGCCGGTAGTCGCTGATGGGGCTCGGGTCGAGGGAGATCTCGTGGAAGCGGGCCATCTGCGCGACGACCAGCGTGTCCACCGCGCCGCTCGCGTCCAGCAGCGGGTAGCCGTCCGGGTACACCGTCTCGTAGAGGGCCGGCCGGGGATAGACGACCTCGGAGCCGGCGGGGGCCGCGGACAGCGCGAGAGCGGCGAGGAGCGCGGAAAGGACGAGTGGCACGACGTGGCGACGAGGCATGGCGGGGATCCCGGGTGGAAGCGACGCGGCCGTCCCGGGGTTATCGGCATCCGCGGCCCCCGGCTGGACCCGGGAGCGGCGGTGCCCGCCACGGTAGAGCCCGCTGTCGCGGCGGTGCTAGGCTGCGCCTCCCATGAGCGAGCTCTCCCGTGACCGCGCCTGGTGCGAGGCCATGCTGCCCCGGGTCTCCCGCACCTTCGTCCTCAACATCCGCCTGCTCGCCCGGCCGTTGCGCGACGCGGTGGGCGTGGGCTACCTGATGTGCCGCACCGCGGACACCATCGAGGACGCCTGGCCGGGGACGGCGGCCGAGATCGAGGAGCGCTTCGGCCTGCTGCGGGGAGCCGTCGCCGGCGACGCGGCGGCGGCCGGGGCGCTGGCCGCGGCGGCCGCCGCCCGCACCGGCGGCGGCGACGAGCCCGGGCTCGTCGCCGCCGCCGGTGCGGGC
>CAZSQE010000117.1:0-6437 GCA_964608905.1 uncultured bacterium
CGCGGGGCACGGCGTCCACCGCCGCCACCTTCTCCTTCGCCGCGTCGCGCAGCGCCACCGCCTGGAGGAAGTTCTCGTCGAGGAAGGCCTTGAGCTCGGGCGCCGTCGCCGGGTAGGCGTGGCCCTCGAGCGCCGCGTGGCGGACCTCGAGCGGGTGGTAGGCGTCGCGCAGCTCGCGGTAGGCGCGCTCGAAGCGCGGCGAGTCGAGCATGAGCAGCTCGTCGAGCTGGCGGATGAAGTCGCGCACCATGTTGCCGACGCGCAGGTCCTTGCTGTCGCGCATGACCGCGGCCGTGATGTCGTTGAGCGAGGCGCTGCCGTCGAGCAGCTGCAGCAGGCCGAGCGCCGCCATGCCCAGCACCGGCTGCCCCGGGATGACCCCGAGCGGGTCGGTCACCAGCAGCAGCTCGCGCTCCTGGTCCACGATGGGCGAGAGGACCAGCGGGCGCAGGCGCGGGTACTCGGGCAGGTCGGCCTCCGGCTCGACCGAGGCGCCCGGCGGCAGCACGATGCGCGGCGCGCCCTCGGGCGGCGCGCTCTCGGCGCCGGGCACGATGAGGCGCGACGGGCGCGGGGGCTCTTCGGGACGGTCGATCGGCATGGGGCTTCCTGGCGCGGGGGACGGGTGTCGTCGGGGACCGAGGCGCGCGAGACTACCCCGGCGCGCGCGGCTTGAAAAGCTGGCAGGGCCGCGAGGATGGGGCTAGGATGCGCTGCGATGGCCTCCTCCGACCGGCTCCCGAACCCGCGCGCGGCGCGCCCGTGAACCCGGGCGCCGGCCCCATCCCCGCCACCGCCGTCGAGGTGCGGCTCGAGCGCGGCCTCAAGCTGCCCGGCCGCGTCTGGTGCGCCGAGCGCCCGCGCGCGCTGGTCGCCGTCGTCCACGGGCTGGGCGAGCACAGTGGGCGCTACGCCGCGCTGGCCGCCGACCTGGTGCAGGCGGGCTGCAGCGTGGTGGCGCTCGACCTGCCCGGCCACGGCGAGACGCCGGGACCGCGCGGCGACGTGCCCTCGTGGGAGCGGTTGCGCGACCAGATCGTGCCCTCCATGTTCACCGTGCTGCGCGGCATGCCGGGCCAGCCCATGGAGCTGCCGACCGTGCTGCTGGGGCACAGCCTGGGCGGGGCGCTGGCGCTCGACTTCGCGCTCGCGCACCCGCGCGCCGTGCTCGGGGTGGTGGCGGCCTCGCCCGGCCTGCGCGTGGGGCTGCCGCCGTGGTGGAAGCTGGCGCTCGGCCACGCCGCGCGCGTGACCGCGCCGGCGAGCGGGTTCCGGCACGGGCTCGACGAGTCGGGCATGTCGCGCGACCCGGAGGTGCTGCGCCTGCGCCGGCAGGACCCGCTCGTGCACGACCGCATCAGCCCGCGGCTCTACTTCGCCTTCGCCGAGGCGCGACAGCGCGTGCTGCGCGAGGCGCGGCGCCTGCAGGTGCCAGCGCTGCTGCTGCAGGGGATGGCCGACCGCGTGGTGGACCCCAAGGGCGCGCTCGAGTTCAACGTCGCCGCCCCGCACGGCATGGTGCGGCTCCTGACCTACCCGGACGCCTACCACGAGCTGTTCAACGATCCCGGCCGCGCGCAGCCGGTGAAGGACCTGCTCGGCTGGCTGGACGCGCTGCTGGTGGTGTAGCCCCGCGGGGCGCCTCGCCCCCAAGCCGCGAGCCTCCGGACTTCCCGCCCGGAGGCTCGTTTGTTGGTGCCAGCGTGCGGGCTACAGCGCGGCCATGCGCTGCCAGAGCTTCGGCGCCTCCTCGCGCGCCTTGGCGCGCAGCTCCTCGACGTCAGCCCGCACCAGCTTGCCGCCGTCCACCACGACCTGTCCGGCCACCACCACGCGCTCGACCTTGCCGGTCTCGCCCAGCGTGACGGCGTCGGTGTCGGGGCCCGCGCCCGCCGGCGCGTCGGCGAAGAACTCGGCCACCAGCGTCCGGCCGTTCTCCGGCCGCTTCGCCGCCGCCTCGATCTCCTCGGGGATGCCGCCCGCGGCCAGCCGCGCCAGCGCCGCGGCCTCCTTCGGCATGTCGGCCTCCCAGCCGTCGGTGCCGAGGGCGACCCTCGCGCTGGCCCACAGCGACGAGGCGTAGCCGACCTTGTTGCCCTCGTTCGAGCGCGGGTTCTGCACGAACCACAGGCCCTGCGCCCCGGCCATGCGCACCTGCGAGGGCTCGAGGTGCACGCCGTGCGCCATGACCGAGCCGGACGGCAGCGCCTCGGTGGTGAGCAGCCGCTCGAGCGGGCCCTCGTAGCCGCGGCGGCGCGCGTCCTCGACGTCGGCGCGGTCCTCGGCCATGTGCACGTGCACGACCGTGTTCAACTCGCGGGCCAGCTCGCCCGACTCGCGCAGCGTCTCGTCCGAGCAGGTGAACGAGGCGTGCAGGGCCACCGTGCCCCGCACCAGCGGGCGCCGGTTGGCGCGCAGGAAGCGGCGGCACTCGGCCAGGCCGCGGCGGCCCTCGTCGCGCCCGCCGTTGCGGTCGGTGGCGCCGTAGCCGAGCACGGCGCGGATGCCCGTCTCCTGGCAGGCGTCGGCCAGCACGTCGAGCGAGCCCTCGATGAACGACGGCGACTCCTGGTGGTCGATCAGCGAGGTGGTGCCGTAGAGGAGCGACTCGGCGGCGTAGAGCCGCGCCGAGACCCGCAGCGAGCGCTCGTCCAGCGCCCGGTCGAGCCGCCACCAGACGCGCTCGAGGATCTGCACGAAGTTCTCGGGCGGCACGGCGGGCGCGGGCATGCCGTAGGGCGCGAGCGCGCTGTAGATGTGCGTGTGGGCGTTGACGAAGCCCGGGACGGTCCGGCTGGGCGTGGCCATGTCCGCTCCTCCCTGGTATCCGGCTCGCGCCGCGGCAGCGGCCTGTGCCGCGGCGGAGATCGCCTGGGTGATGCGTCCGGGCAGCTTGCCACACGCCCGGCCGGAGCGAAAGGAAGGGGCCGGAAAGGGCCCGGCGCGCCCCGCGCGGACCGCGCCGCTTCGGAGAGCCACCCCCGACGGCTCGCCGCCCGGCCCCGCATCGCTTAGACTCTGCCCCCTGTCGCACCCACCCGTGACCATCCCGAGGGAGATCCCGTCGTGAAGCACTCCGACCTGTTCCTGACCGACGCCCAGCTGGCCTCCGAGATCGCGCGCTGCGTCTACTGCGAGACCAAGCCCTGCCTCGAGGCCTGCCCGGCCGACTGCTCGCCCGCCGACTTCATCATGGCCGCCGCCGGCGGCACGCCCGCCGACCTCGGGCGCGCCGCGGGGCTCATCATGATGAAGAACCCGCTGGGCGGCGTGTGCGGCGCGGTCTGCCCGGACCACCACTGCCAGGTGGCCTGCGCGCGCCAGCTCTTCGACCGGCCCGTCGAGATCCCGTCCGTGCAGGCGGCCATCGTGGCGCGGGCCAAGGCGCTGGGGGTGATGCCGAAGTTCGAGGTCACGCCGGCGAACGGCAGGAAGGCGGCCGTGGTCGGCGCCGGCGGGGCGGGGCTCGCCGCCGCCTTCACGCTGGCGCAGCTCGGCTACGAGGTGGACGTGCTCGACCGCCACGCGCGGCCCGGCGGCGCGGTGTGGCTCATCCCGGCCGAGCGCATGGACCCGAAGGTGCTCGCCAGCGACATCGAGTGGCTGGCGACGCACCCGCGCATCCGGCTGCAGACGAACCGGACGGTGGACGACCCGGCCGCGCTGCTCGCGCAGGGCTACGCCGGCGTGGTCGTGGCCGGCGGGCTGCACGAGCCCATCCGGCTGGGCATCGAGAACGAGTCGCTCGCCGTCCACGGCAACGCGTACCTGGCGGACCCGAAGAAGCACGCCACGAAGGGCAGGGTCGCCGTGGTGGGCGGCGGGGCCATCGCCTGCGACTGCGCCCTGACCGCGCTCGAGCAGGGCGCCGCGGGCGTGGAGATGATCACGCTCGAGCAGTGGGCCGAGCTGCCGCTGACGCCCAAGGAGCGCCAGGGCCTCATCGAGCACCCGGTGAACCTGGTCGGCCGCACGCGCGTGGCCGCCATCCTGGCCGAGGGCGGCAAGGTGAGCGGGTTGAAGCTCGAGCGCGTCGCGCTCGCGGCGGGGGAGAAGTTCCACCCCGCGAAGACGACGCCCGTCCCGGGCACGGCGCAGACGCTGCCCGGCATCGAGCGCGTGGTCGTCGCCATCGGCAACCGCGCGGGATCCAAGGTGGACGGCACACCCGGCCTCTTCGCCGCCGGCGACGCCGCGCACGGGCCCTCGACCGTGGTCGAGGCCTCGGCCTCGGGCAAGAACGCCGCGCTGGCGCTGGACGCCTGGGTGCGGAAGCAGCCGGCGCCGAAGGTGGACCGGCCGCGCAAGAGCCGGTACCGGGTGCCCGGCTACGCCGACGTGCCCGTGCCGCTCGACGTGGACTTCTTCGGGCGCCGCATCCCCTCGCCGTTCCTGCTCTCGGCCGCGCCGCCCACCGACGGCTACGAGCAGATGAAGAAGGCGCTGGAGGCGGGCTGGGCCGGCGGCATCATGAAGACCGCCTTCGACGGGCTGCCCATCCACATCCCCGCCGACTACATGCACGTCTTCGAGTCCTCCACCTACGGCAACGCCGACAACGTCTCGGACCACACGCTCGAGCGCGTCTGCGGCGAGATCGCCCGGCTGGTGCGGGAGTACCCGGACCGGCTCATCGGCGCCTCGACCGGTGGGCCGGTGAGCGGCGACGACGCCTTCGACCGCAAGGTCTGGCAGGCGAACAGCCGCAAGCTCGAGCAGGCCGGCGCGATGGTGGTGGAGTTCAGCCTCTCGTGCCCGCAGGGCGGCGACGGCACCGAGGGCGCCATCGTCTCGCAGTCGGCCGGCGTGACCGCCAAGGTCGTGGACTGGGTGATGCAGGCCAGCGATCCGGACGTGCCCAAGCTGTTCAAGCTCACCGGGGCCGTGACCTCGGTCGAGGTCATCGTGCGCGCCGTGCAGTCGGTGCTGGCGAAGTACCCGGACAAGAAGGCCGGCGTGACGCTGGCGAACTCCTTCCCGAGCCTGTTCTTCCGCCCGGGACGCAAGGCCGGCTGGGACGAGGGCATCGTCGTCGGCATGAGCGGCGCCGGCGTGGCGCCCATCTCGAACCTGACGCTGGCCTCGGTCGGGCACCTGGGCGTGACCGTCTCGGGCAACGGCGGACCGATGGACTACCGCGCCGCCGCGCACTTCCTCGCGCTCGGGGCGCGCACGGTGCAGTTCTGCACGGTGGCGATGAAGTACGGCGTCGGCATCGCCGGCGAGCTGCACTCGGGCCTGTCGCACCTGATGCGCTCGCGCGGCATCGGCTCGGTCGAGGAGCTGATCGGGCGGGCGCTGCCGAACCCGGTCACCGACTTCATGGCCCTGCCGGCGACCAAGCGCATCCCGGCGCTCACCCCGGAGCTGTGCGTCTCGTGCGGCAACTGCACGCGCTGCGGCTACCTCGCGGTGAGCCTGGGCGAGGACCGCAAGCCGCGCTTCGACGCGGCGAAGTGCATCGGCTGCAGCCTGTGCGCCCAGAACTGCTTCACCGGGGCGCTGGCGATGCGCGACCGGACGGCGGAGGAGCTGGCGGCGCACGCCTGACGGCGCCACGGGCGCGGCACCGACGGCCACCGACGCGGGCCCCGGGAACACGCACCCCGGGGCCCGCGGCGCGTTCCAACCCTCCGGGCCGCCGCGGGGTCCAAACCGGTGAAGAACCGAGGGCAGCACGGGCGCGGCCGCGACCGCGGAGGCCCCGGCTGCCTGTCCACCGGAGGAACCCCATGCGTCACCTCGACCGGCCACCGTCGTCGCCCGGCCGCCGCGCCGCGCTCGCCGTCCTGCCGCTGCTCCTGCTGCTCGCCGCGCCGCCGGCCGCCTGGTCCGCGAGCCACACGCCCGCGCGCCACGCGCACGACGTCGACTGGTGCTCCGACGACGGCGACGGCTTCCGCTGGGCCGTCATCGACGGCAGGTCCGACGTCATGGGCGACCGGGTGGACGACGACGTCCGCGCCGCGCTCGCGCGGGAGGCGCGCGCCAGCGGCCGGCGGGTGCTGTGGCTGCGCCTGGACGGCGAGGACTGGGTGGTGCGCGACCGGGCCCTGGTGGACCGGGCCGAGGCCGTCACGCGGCCGATGCGGGAGCTCGGCCGGCAGATGGGCGCGCTGGGCGGCGAGATGGGGAAGCTCGGGGCGGAGCAGGGCCGGCACGGCGCCGAGGTCGGCCGGCTGGCGGCGAAGCGGGCGGCCGTCCAGGTCCGGCTGGCGCTGGCCGGGTGGTCGGACGACGAGGACGCGCTCACCGACCGGGAGCGGCTCGAGCTGCGGCGGAAGAGCCTCGAGCTGGAGCGCGAGCAGGCGCGCGTCGAGCGCGCCTTCGCCCGGGCCGAGTCGCGGAAGCTCGGGCGGGACATGGGCGAACTGGGGCGGCGGATGGGGGAGATGGGCCGCCGCATGAAGGCGCTCGGGCAGCGCGCCGAGCGCGAG
>CAZSQE010000118.1:0-2265 GCA_964608905.1 uncultured bacterium
GGATCGGGGGTGGGGCAGGCGTACGTCTTCTTCGGGGGCGTGGCCCCCGACGCGACGGCCGACCTGACCCTGACCGGCGAGGCCGCGGGCGACTACTTCGGCACCGCAGTGGGCCCGGCCGGCGACGTGAACGGCGATGGCTACGCCGACGTGGCCGTCGGCGCCTACGCGAGCGACGCGGGCGGGACCGATGGCGGACGGGTCTACGTCTTCCACGGCGGCGCGGTCCCCGACGCGACGGTCGACCGCTTCCTCACGGGCACCGGCGGCGAGCAGTTCGGCTACTCGCTCGGGTCGGCGGGCGACTTCACCGCCGAGGGCTACGCCGACCTGGTCGTCGGGTCGCCGCATTTCAACGGGAGCGGGTCGTACATCGGCGCCGCCCACGTCCACGGCTTCGCCCGCTACTTCCTCGCGTCCCCGGACGGCGGCGAGGTCTGGGCGTGCAACGGCACGGAGACCGTCACCTGGCAGGGGGAGGAGCCGGCCGACCTGTGGCTCTCGACGAGCGGCGGCTCCACCTACGCGCTGCTCGCGGAGGACGTCGGCGGCGCGAACCTGAACCATCAGGAGGTGACCGTCTTCAACGTGGCCACCGACCAGGCCCTGGTCAAGGTCGCGCCCACCCGCGCCTGGATCACGGGGAGCGACTCGAGCGACGCGGTGTTCACCATCGAGTGCGAGACCGGGGTGGAACCGGAAGGCACGGCGCTGCGCTTCCGCGCGCCGTGGCCCAACCCCTCGCACGGGCTGGTGCGCTTCGGCCTCGAGTTGGCGCGGCCGACCGTGGTGACGGTGACGGTGCTGGACGTGGCCGGGCGCGAGGTGGCGCGGCCGATCGTGGCGGAGCGGTTCGAGGCGGGCAAGGTCGAGCGGGAGTGGCGGCCGGCGGACCTGGCGCCGGGCGTCTACACCGTGCGCGCGGCGGTGGGCGACGTGAAGCTCACCCGCCGGCTGGTCTGGCTGGGCGGCAGGTAGCGGGGGCGTGCGGCGCGGGACCGGGCCAGGCACCGCGGCGGCCACCCCGAAGGGTGGCCGCCAGGGATGCCGACGAGTGCTTCGACCCGGGGTCGTTCCGTGTCACCGAAGGACTGCCACCCTCCGCGTGATGACCTGGCCCGGCGCCGTGAGCCGGACGAAGTAGAGTCCGGGCGAGAGTCGCGCGCCCCGACCCGGGCCGGCCCAGGTGGTCGAGTGGCGCCCGGGAGACTGGAACCGGTCCGCGAGCGTCTCCACGACCCGGCCCGACACGTCCAGCAGGTCGATCCGCACCCGCCCCGCTCGGGCCACCGAGTACTGGACCCGCGCGCCGGCCCGGATCGGGTTGGGCGCCACGGCGAGGGCGCCTTCCGTCACGCCGGAGCCGTCATCCACCGACACGTAGTCACCCGCCCGGACGGCTGCGAGGTGGCCGTGCGGTTCCCCACAGATGGTGCTGAAATCTCCCCCGACGTACAGCACGCCCTCGCTCCACGCCAGGGAGTAGACGGGGTCGCTCGGGTCCGGGTTCCAGGTGGTGGCGGCGCCGCTGGCCCCGTCCAGCGCGGCGAGGTGGTTGCGCGTCTGCCCGCCGATGCTGGTGAAGCGGCCGCCCGCGTAGACCGTGGCCCCGGTCGTCGCCAGGGCGTCGACAACGCCGTCCGCGTCGGGGTCCCAGGCGGTGGCGGCGCCGCTGGTCGCGTCGAGTGCGGCGATGCGGTTGCGCGGCTGGTCCCCGATCTGGGTGAAGGCGCCGCCCGCGTAGACCGTGCCCCCGCTCACCATCAGGCAGGCGATGGGGCCGTTGGCGTCCGGATCCCAGGCGGTCGCGGTGCCGCTGGTCGCGTCGAGCGCGGCGATGCGGTTGCGCGGCTGCGTGCCGATGTTGGTGAAACCGCCGCCCGCGTAGACCGTGCCCCCGCTCACCACCAGGTCGTTGACGTAGTTGTCCGCGTTCGGGTCCCAGGCGGTGGCGACGCCGGTGGTCGCATCCAGTGCGGCGATCCGGTTGCGCGGCTGCCCCCCGATGTTGATGAAGTTGCCGCCAACGTAGATCGTGCCCTCGCCCACCGCCAGGGCGCTGACGCTGTAGCTGCCGGCGTCCGGGTTCCAGCCGGTGGCGGCACCGGTAGCGGCATCCAGCGCCGCGATCCGATGGCGCGGCTGCCCGCCGATCTGGTCGAAGTACCCACCCGCGTACACCGTGCTTCCGCTCACCGCCAGGGCCTGGACCTGGCCGTCCGCGTCCGGGTCCCAGGCGGTGGGGAGGCCGCTGGCCGCGTCCAG
>CAZSQE010000118.1:2365-6421 GCA_964608905.1 uncultured bacterium
GAGGCCGCTGGCCGCGTCCAGGGCGGCGATGTTCTCGCGTGGCTGGCCGCCGATGGTGGTGAACCAGCCGGCGGCGTAGACCGTGCTCCCGCTCACCAGCAGGGAGTAGATCCCGGAGCTGGTCGCGTTCGGGTCCCACGCGGTGGCGAGGCCGGTGGCCGCGTCCAGGGCAGCGATGTCGTTGCGCGACTGACCGCCGATGGTGGTGAAATCGCCGCCGGCGTAGATCGTGTTCCCGCTCACCGCCAGGGTGTAGACCGGGCCGTCCGCGTCCGGGTTCCAGGACGCGACAGCCCCGGTGCTCGCAACGAGCGAGGCGATGCGGTTGCGTGGCTGCCCCCCGACGCTGGTGAACGCGCCCCCGACGTATACCCTGCCCCAGGTCACCGCGAGGGCATCGACTTCGCCGTCGGCGTTCGGGTTCCAGGCGGTCAGGGCGCCGCTGGCGTCCACGTGGGCCAGGTTGTTGCGCTGCACCCCGCGGACCGTGGTGAATCTCCCGCCCAGGTACCAGCCGCCCTTCCCGTCCGGTGCCACCGCGAGGACATCGCCCACGACCTTCGGGTAGGGCTGCCGGGGGACGGCCGTGGTCGAATCGATGGCGGCCCCGCTGCCGGTGGCGGGCCCCACGCGGGTGAAGTTGCCCCCGACGTAGATCGTCCCGCCGTCACGCACGATCGTGGTGACCAACCCATCGGTTACCCACAGCGTGGTGTCCGCGTCCTGGGCGGTGGCGGCGCCGCCCGAGCACAGCAGCAGGAGTGCCGCCAGCGCCGCGACCGCCGGGGTCCGGCCCCCGCGACGGCCTACAGGGTGGGGGCGCACGGCGCCCGCAACGGGGGACATTCTCCCCGACACGACACGGCTCTCGGGGCGACGGATCGCGCTGCGCATTTCGGGGCCTCCTTCTGATCGCCAGGGACGCATCGCCACTGCCTCGGCACGATTGAAGAGACGACCGCCCCTCGATGGGAAGGGGGAGGGCTGCCAGCACGAGTCTGGCACCGTTCCGGGCGCCGGGAAAGGCCAAATCGCGTCCAAACCGCGTCCTTCGACATTTGTATGCTAGTCGGGGGGAGACGGGCGCAGACTCAAGGGGACGCACGCCGACCGTCGACACGGTGACGGAGGGATTCGCGAACGAGGCGTGTGCCGGCGGCGACGTCAATGGCGACGGCTACGCCGACGTGGCCGTCAGCGCCCGCCTGAACGACACCGGCGTGGAGCCGGAAGCCCTGGCCCTCCGCTTCCGCGGGCCGTGGTCGAACCCGTCGCACGGGCAGGTGCGCTTCGGCCCCGAACTGGCGCGGCCGATCGCCGCCGAGCGGTTCGAGGCGGGCAAGGTCGAGCGCGGCTGGCGGCCGGGCGGCCGGGCGCAGGGGGCGCAAGTCCATGCGCCCCTTCGCCCGTTTGGCTTCCGGGGCCGCTTCGGGCATAATCCTCGGCCGCTGTCACACCGGGGATTCAGCGCTGGCGACGAGGCCGAAGAGGCCCGCTGGCCCCGGCGGTTCCCCACTGGAGGTTTCGATGAGAGCCGGCATCCACCCCGTCTACAAGCTGCAGACGATGCACTGCAGTTCCTGCGGCAACGAGTGGCAGACGCGGACCACCCAGGAGGCGAGCGCCAACGACGGGAAGGTCCACCTCGAGATCTGCTCCAACTGCCACCCCTTCTTCACCGGCAAGCAGAAGCTGATGGACAGGGCCGGCCGCGTCGAGCGTTTCCGCCGCCGCTACGCCAAGCCCGAGGCGAAGGCCGATGCCCCGGCCGCCGACGCTCCCGCCACCGAGACCCCGGCCGCGCCCGAGACCGCCGGGCAGTAGCTGCGCGCTTCCGGCTCCCGCCCGGGCCTCCGCGCCCGGCCGGGAGCCTTTCGCATACGGGGAGGTCCCATGCCGTTCCTGCCGGTCGGCGGTCAGGCGGTCATCGAAGGCGTCATGATGCGCTCGCCCTCGCGCGTGGCGGTGGCCGTGCGGCGCGGCGACGGCACGCTGGCCTTCCTCGAGCGCCCGTTCCTCTCGGTCACCAAGCGCTTCAAGCCGCTCGGCTGGCCGGTGGTGCGCGGCGCGGTCTCGCTCTTCGAGACGCTCGGGCTCGGCGTCTCGGCGCTCAACTTCAGCGCCGAGGAGGCGAGCCGCGAGGAGGGGGCCGCCCCGGAGGCGAAGCCCTCGCTCGGGCAGCAGGTCCTGCAGGGCGCGACCCTGGTGCTCTCCTTCACGCTCGGCCTGTTCCTGTTCGTGGTGCTGCCGGCGCGCGTGACCGGGGCGCTGGGCTTCCACGACCGCATCGGCTTCGGCCTGGTGGACGGCTTCTTCCGCCTGCTCGTGTTCGTGCTCTACCTCGTGCTCATCAGCCGGTGGAAGGAGATGCGCCGCGTGCTCGCCTACCACGGCGCCGAGCACAAGTCCATCCACGCCATCGAGAGCGGCGCGCCGCTCACGCCCGAGAGCGTGATGGGCTTCTCGCGCCTGCACCCGCGCTGCGGCACCTCGTTCCTGTTCCTGGTCGTGGTCGTGAGCGTCGTGGTCTTCAGCTTCATCGGCAAGCCCCGCCACGTCGGCGACCACCTGCTGCGCATCGCCTGCATGCCGCTCATCGCCGGCATCGCCTTCGAGTTCGTGCGCCTCTCCGGCCGCCACGCGGGCCGGCGCGTCGTGCGCTGGCTCACCTGGCCGGGACTGCAGTTCCAGCGCCTGACCACGCGCGAGCCCGACGCCGCGATGTGCGCCGTGGCCATCGCCGCGCTCGAGCGGGTGCGGGACGACGAGACGGTGGTCGCGCTGGAGCGCGCCGCCGGGACCGCCCCCGCGGCCGAGATGGCGTTCATCCAGTGAGCGCGACCGGCGGCATGTGGGAGGCGCTGCGCAAGGTCGAGGAGCGCTTCGCCGAGCTCACCGACCTGCTCGGGCGCCCCGAGGTGGTGAGCGACCCGCGCAAGCTGCGCGACCTGTCGCGCGAGCGCGCCCGGCTCGAAGAGACGACGAAGGCGCTGGCCGCGTACCGCGGCGTCGAGCGCACCCTGGCCGACGACGAGGCGGCGATCGCCTCGGGCGACGAGGAGCTGGCGGCGCTGGCGCGCGAGGAGCTGCCCGGGCTGAAGGTCCGGCGCGAGGAGCTCGAGGGCACGCTCAAGCGCCTGCTGCTGCCGCGCGACCCCGACGACGACAAGAACGTCATCGTCGAGATCCGCGCCGGCACCGGCGGCGACGAGGCCGCGCTGTTCGCCGGCGACCTGACCCGCATGTACACGAAGCACGCCGAGCAGCACGGCTGGAAGCAGGAGGTCCTCTCCTCGAACCCGTCCGGCGCGGGCGGCTTCAAGGAGATCATCTTCTCGCTCGAGGGCGACTCGGTGTACCGGCGCATGAAGTTCGAGAGCGGCGTGCACCGCGTGCAGCGCGTGCCCGAGACCGAGGCCTCGGGGCGCATCCACACCTCGGCCGCCACGGTGGCGGTGCTGCCCGAGGTCGAGGAGGTGGACGTGGACATCCGGGAGCAGGACGTCCGGGTGGACGTCTACCGCGCCGGCGGCCCGGGCGGGCAGGGCGTGAACACGACCGACTCGGCGGTGCGCGTCACCCACCTGCCGACCGGCCTGGTCGTCACCTGCCAGGACGAGCGCTCGCAGATCAAGAACCGCGCGAAGGCGATGAAGGTGCTGCGCGCGCGCCTCTACGACGCCAGGCTGCAGGAGCAGCAGGCGAAGTACGCGGCGCAGCGCAAGTCGCAGGTCTCGACCGGCGACCGCAGCGCCAAGATCCGCACCTACAACTTCCCGCAGAGCCGGCTCACGGACCACCGCATCAACTACACGGTCCACAACCTGCCGCAGATCCTCGAGGGCGCGCTCGACGACCTCTCCGAGGCGCTGCTCGCCGCCGACGTGGCCGAGCGCCTCGAGGCCCTGGGCAGCACCGCCGAGTAGCCCCGCCCGGGCCGCGCACCGCGTGCACGGTGCGGCGCCGGAGTTGACACCCGCGCCCGCGCGCCCCCGCGGCCACGCCCAGTCGCGCTCCCTGGTCCCGCGCCCGTGCGTCCCCTTGCCACGCGCGCCC
>CAZSQE010000119.1:0-6387 GCA_964608905.1 uncultured bacterium
GCCAGGCGCCGCAGCTCGGGGTCGCGCTCGCGGCAGAGGTCCACGGCCAGCGGGCAGCGGGGGTGGAAGCGGCAGCCGGCGGGCGGGTCGCTCAGGCTGGGCGGCGTGCCGGGGATGCTCGCCAGCTCGACGGTGCCGCCGTGCACGGAGGGGAAGGCCCGCAGCAGGCCCTGGGTGTAGGGGTGGCGCGGCGCGCGGCGCACGTCCCCGGCCGGCCCCAGCTCGACCAGCCGCGCGGCGTAGAACACGGCCACGCGGTCCGAGACCTGCAGCATCCGCGCCAGGTCGTGGGTGATGAACAGGACGGCGAAGCCGAGCTGCCGCTGCAGCGTGCGGATGTGCCCGAGGATCTCGCGCTCGACGATGACGTCGAGCGCGGTGGTGGGCTCGTCGAGGATGACCAGCGACGGCTCGAGCGCCAGCGCGATGGCGATGCCCAGCCGCTGCCGCATGCCGCCCGACAACTGGTGGGCGTAGGCGCCCGCCAGCGCGGGCGGGATGCCCACCAGCTCGAGCAGCTCCCCGGCGCGGGCGCGCGCGGCGCGGGCCGAGATGCGCCGGTGGGCGCACAGCGTGTCGCGGATCTGCTCGCCTACCGGGACGACCGGGTTGAGCGCGTCCATCGCGCTCTGGAACACCATCGAGATGCGCTGCCAGCGCAGCTCGCGCAGTTCGCCCTCGTCCAGCGCCAGCAGGTCGCGCCCCTCGAAGAGCGCCTGCCCGCCCGTGATCACCGCCGGCGGCGGCAGGATGCGCAGCAGGGCCTGGGCCACCGTGGACTTGCCGCAGCCCGACTCGCCCGCCACGCCCAGGATCTCGCCGCGCTCGAGGTCGAACGAGACGTGGTCCACGGCGCGGACCGGCCCGCGGTCGGTCACGTAGTCGACGCAGAGGTCGCGGACGGAGAGCAGGGGCTCAGCCACGGTCCGGCACCACCGGGGTCGAGCGGGTCGCCTTGCGGCCCCGCGCCGCCAGGTACGCGCGCCAGGCGCGCTCGAGCTGCAGCCGCGGGTTCGTGATCTCGTCGAAGCCGGAGTTCAGCATGGTCAGGCCGAAGCCGACCAGCGCCACGCACAGCCCGGTGGGGGCGAAGGTCCACCACGCGCCGGTGAGCAGCGCCGAGTCGTTCTGCGCCCAGTAGAGGTTCGTGCCCCAGGTCACCGCCGAGACGTCGCCGAGCCCGAGGAACTCCAGCCCGACCTGCGCGCCGATGGCGTAGGTCGTGCTGCCGATGACCTGGGCGACGAGCAGCGAGGTCATCGTCGGCAGGATCTCGCGGGTGATGATGCGGAAGTCCGACTCGCCCGCCACCACCGCGGCGGCGACGTAGTCGCGCTGGCGCTGCGACAGGGCCTGCGCGCGCAGCACGCGCGCGTTCCAGGCCCAGCCGGTCACGGTCAGCACCAGCGCCAGCGTCGCCGGCCCGGACGGCAGGTAGGCGGCGATGACGATGGCCAGCGGCAGGCCGGGGATGACGAGGAAGACGTTGAACAGCAGCGACAGCAGGCCGTCCACCCGCCCGCCGAAGTAGCCGGCGGTCACCCCGACCAGCGCGCCCACCAGCACCACGGCGAGGCCGACGATGAAGCCGATGGCCAGCGAGACGCGCGTGCCCACCACGAGCTGCGCCAGCACGTCCTGGCCCTGGCCGGTGGTGCCGAGCCAGTGCTGGGCCGAGGGCGGCTGCAGCGGGATGCCCACCAGCGCGTGCGGGTCGCCGACCAGCCAGGGGCCGACGACGCCGACGAGGACGAAGAAGCCGAGCAGCGCGGCGCCGGCCGACGCCTTGCGGTCGCGCCGGATGGCGCCCCACCAGGCGGCCAGCCCGGTGGCCCGGACGGCGGCGGTGCCGCTCACGTCGCCGACTCCCGGATGCGCGGGTCGAGCCACAGGCAGGCGAGGTCCACCAGCAGGTTGGCGCCGAGCACCGCCAGCGTGATGACGAGGAAGATGCCCTGCATGAGCGCGTAGTCCTGGCTGCGCACCGCCTGCACCAGCAGGTAGCCCTGGCCGGGGTAGGAGAAGACGATCTCGGTCAGCAGCGAGCCGCCCAGCACGTAGCCGAGCGACATGCCGAGGCCGGTGACGCTGGGCAGCAGGGCGTTGCGGGCGGCGTAGCGCAGCGCCACCTGCGACGCCGGCAGGCCCTTCGCCCGCGCCAGGTTCACGTAGTCGGAGCCGAGCACGGTGATCATCGTGTTGCGCATCGAGAGCAGCCAGCCGCCCAGCGTGCCCAGCACCATCGTCGCCACCGGCAGCGCGGCGTGGCGGGCGACGTCGGCGAGGAAGGCGGGCGTGAAGGCGGGGACGAGGTCGTCCGCGTGGGCGTGGCCGAGCGGGAACCAGCCCAGGCCGAAGCCGAACACGTAGAGCGCCACCATCGCCAGCCAGAAGTAGGGGAAGGCCCCGAGGAAGACGAGCAGCGACGGCAGCCAGGTGTCCACCCAGCCGCGCCGCCACCAGGCCGCCACCGCCCCCAGCGCGGTGCCGATGGCGAAGCTGATGAGCACCGCCGAGCCGGCGAGGAGGATCGTCCACAGCAGGCCGGTGGCGATGACGTCGGCGACCGGCGCGGGGAAGTAGGCCACCGAGATGCCGAGGTCGCCGCGCAGGACGTGCCCCATCGAGGTGAGGTACTGGCGCCACAGCGGCGCCTCGGTCAGGCCGAAGGTCTCGCGCAGCGCCGCCATGGCCTCCGGGCCGAGGCGGCCGCGGAACCGCGCGAACAGCGCCGAGGCCGGGTCGCCCGGCATCAGGCGCGGCAGCAGGAAGTTGATGGTCAGCGCCACCCACGCCGAGAGCAGGTAGAAGCCGAGGCGGCGGAGCAGGAACCTCACGGCGCCTCCGCGCGCGGGGCGAGCGCGAGCAGCACCAGCAGGCACTCGCCGCGGTCGAACTTGTTGGGCGACGGGTCGGCGTAGGGGTCGTCGCGCGACGGGAACCCGGTGAAGCGCGCCGTGCTGTACTCGGCCCACGAGGGGTTCGGGTAGAGCGGGATGGCCGGGGCCTCGGCGACGAAGATGCGCTGCAGCTCGCGGGCCAGCTCGCGCTGCCGCGCCGGGTCGGGTTCGCGCTCGAAGGCGGCGAGCGCCCGGTCGGCCGCCGGGCTGCCGTAGCGGTGCCAGTTGCCCATCGAGGCCTCGCCCACCGGCCTCACCGTCGCCGAGGACATCAGCCAGCGGTAGAAGAGGTAGGGGGTCGGGCCCTCGAACGACCAGCCGAGGCTGAGGTCGAAGTCGCCCGCCTGCACGCGCTGGAACCAGGCGCTGAAGTCGTAGGTGCGCACCGCGGCGCGGATGCCGACGGCCTCCAGCCCGCGGGTGATGACCTGCGCCGCCCGCACCCAGTCCGACCAGCCGGCGACCGAGAGCACCTCGAAGCGCCAGGGCCGGCCGTCGGGCAGGCGGCGCGCGCCGTCGGGGCCGCGGCGGCAGCCGGCCTCGTCGAGCAGGGCGTTGGCGCGGGCGGTGTCGAAGCGCACCCAGTCGCCGGCGGCGATGGCGGTCGAGTCGCGCCAGGCCGAGTAGGCGTCGCTGAGCCCGGTGGCGTCGGCGGGGCGCGAGTAGCGGTAGAGGGCCACGTCCACCAGCAGGTCGCGGTCGATGGCCATGCTGACCGCCTTGCGCACGCGGACGTCGTCGAAGGGCGCGCGCCCGGCGTTGGCGTAGAGGAAGATGCTGCTGCCGGTGAGCGGGAACCAGTAGCGGTGGTGCTCGGGGCGGCGGCCCACGTAGACGCGGTCCACGGCGGGGATGAAGTTGCCGGCCCAGTCCACCTCGTCGAAGACCAGCGCGAGGTTGGCGCGGTCGTTGCCCGGGTAGGCGGGGAAGCGCAGCGCCTCGACCCGCGGCAGGCCGCGCTGCCAGTAGCGCGGGTTGCGGCCCAGCTCGTACACCTGGTTCTGGAACACCCGCACCTCGGTGTAGGGGCCGGTGGCGACGGGGTCCGCGTTGGGGAAGGCCACCGGGTCGGCCACGTCCTTCCACACGTGCTCGGGCACGATCTGCTGCGCCACCAGCTCGTCGAGGCCGGGGATGAAGTCGCGCGCGAAGCGGAAGTCCACGGTGCGCGCGTCGCGGGCCTGCACGTCCGCCAGGAAGGCCCACACGCCGCGGCGGTCGAGGGCGGGGAAGCGGCGCAGCAGCCGGAAGGTGAAGGCCACGTCGCGCGCGGTGAAGGGGCGCCCGTCCGACCACAGCACGCTGTCGCGCGTCGTCAGGCGCAGCACCCGGTTGGCCTCGCGCCACTCGTGCGCCACCGCCAGCCAAGGCACGTACTCCGAGCGCACGCTGTTGAACACGTAGAGCGGCTCGTAGACGCCGGCCAGCGTGGGCCAGCGCGCGGCGGTGGCGGTGGAGAGCGGGTTGAAGTTGCGGACCCAGGAGGCCTGCTGCTCCTGCGAGACGATCAGCACCCCGGCCGGCGGCGGCCGCCGCTCACGGCTGCACGCGCCGGCCGTGAAGGCGAGGACCAGCACGACGACGCACGCGACGGGGCCCGACCGCGCGCGTCGGCTCACGGGGCCGGGGCGTACACGCGGACGTAGTCCACCGTCATCGTCTGCGGGAAGACGGTGGAGGCGTCGGGGCCGCCGACGAAGTTGCCGCCGACGGCCACGTTCAGGATGACGAAGAAGGGGTGGCCGAACACCCAGGTGGTGCCGGGAGGCAGGTCGGCGGGCGTGGCGGTCGCGAAGGTCGTGCCGTCCACCGACCAGCGGATGGCGTCCTCGGTCCAGTCCACCGCGAAGACGTGGAAGTCGGTGTCGAAGCGGCCGCGCGGCAGCTCGAAGCGGCGCGTGACGGCGCCGCCACCCGAGTAGCCGGGGCCGTGCAGGCTGCCGTGCACGACGCGCGGCTCCTGGCCGCGGTACTCCATGACGTCGATCTCGCCGCAACCGGGCCAGCCGGTGGAGCCGATGTCGGCGCCGAGCAGCCAGAAGGCCGGCCACAGCCCCTGCCCGGTCGGGAGCTTGAGGCGGGCCTCGAAGCGGCCGCGCGTCTGGGCGAAGCGCCCGCTCGTGTTGATGCGCCCCGAGGTGTAGGCGCTGCCCAGGTAGTCCTCGCGCCGGGCCACGATGGTGAGGTGGCCCTGGCCGTCGAGCGCCACGTTCGCGGTCCGGTCGGTGTCGTACTCGAGCTGGTTGTTGCCCCAGTTCGTGCCGACGTCGTAGACCCACTTCGCCGGGTCCGGCGCCTGGCCGGCCGGACCGTCGAACTCGTCCTGCCAGGTGAGCACGAGGCCCGTCAGCTCGGGGCCGGTGGTCTCGCGCCGGCAGGCGCCGGCCGAGAGGGCGAGCGCGAGGACGAGGCAGGCAAGGAGGAGGGGGCGCGGCCACGCGCCGGCTCGTCGGATCATCGTCGGCTCCTGCTCGGGGTGACGGTGGGGAAGAGGCTGGGGTTGGCGAGCGCGGCCTTGAGGACGAACGTCGCGGCGCCGACCGCCGTCGCCTGCCCGCCCAGCTCGCTGGTGCGGATCTCGCAGGCGACGAGCGAGCTGATGAGGGTGCGGTGGCGGATGGTCTCGCGCAGCGGGTCGAGCAGCACGTCGCCGAGCCGCGCCAGCCCGCCGCCGAAGACCAGCAGGGACGGGTTCATGAGGTTGAGCAGGCCGGCCACCGCGCGGCCCAGGTTGTCGGCCGCCTCGTGCACCAGCCGCAGGGCCAGCGCGTCGCCGGCCAGCGCGGCGTCCTCGATCGCGTCGAGGGTCGGCTCGGCACCGGCGAGGACGCTGTCGGGGTGCTCGGCCAGCAGGGCGCGCGCCCGCGCCACCAGCGCCGGGGCGCCGACCACCGTGGCCAGGCAGCCGCGCAGCCCGCAGATGCAGGGCTGGCCGTTCGGGTCCACCGACAGGTGCCCGATCTCGCCGGCCACCCCGGTGGCGCCGCGGTAGATGCGGCCGTTGATGACATGCCCCATGCCCACGCCGGTGGCGACCTTGATGAAGGCGAAGTTGTCCACGTCGCGCCCGGCGCCCCACCAGCGCTCGGCCAGCGCGGCGAGGTTGGCGTCGTTGTCCGCCATCAGGGGCACGCCGAGGCGCTGCGCCAGCCCGTCCAGCCCGAGGCTGCCCCGCCAGGCCGGCAGCACGACCTCGGAGAGGCGGCCGGGGTGGCGCGGATCCACCGGGCTGGGCACGGCCACGCCGAGGCCCACCAGCTTCTCTTCGGCGCGCGGCGACCGCGCCAGGCAGCGCCCGCACAACTCGGCGATGAGGGCCCGCGCCCCGGCCGGGTCGTCCCGCACGGCGTGCCGGCGGTGCTCCGTCGCCAGCACGCGGCCGCGCAGGTCGGTGAGCACGACCGTGACGTGGGCCGCGCCCATGTCCACGCCGAGGATGCAGAAGGCGTCGTCGCGGAACTCGAGCAGGACCGGCGGGCGCCCGCCG
>CAZSQE010000120.1:0-6352 GCA_964608905.1 uncultured bacterium
CCCCCGGCGCGGCGAAAGCCGCCACGAGCGCGTGCGCCGGGGGCCGCGGCCGCCTGCCGCCGCGTGCGCCCGGCGTGTATGATTCCCGCTCATCCCCTCGAGCAGCCGACAGCCACCCCCGCGGCCCCGGCCGCGCCAACCCGAGCCAGGCCCAGGTCATGACCGAACCCATGCAGACAGGACCCTCCTCCGGCCGGTCCGCGCCGCGCCGGCGCCGCGGCCTCGCCCTCCTCGCCGTCCTCGCCGTCGCCGTGGCGGCCTTCCTCGTCGTCCGGGCCCTGGGCCCGAAGCAGCGGCCCCGGGCCCCGCGCGTCGCCGTCGCGGTGGCGAAGGTCGAGCGGCGCGCGATGCCGCTCGAGATCGTCACCACCGGCACGGTCGAGCCGGTGCAGTCGGCCTCGGTGAGCGCCCAGGTCTCCGGCGTGCTGCGGCGCATCGCCTTCCGCGAGGGGCAGGACGTCGCCGCCGGGCAGGTGCTCTTCGAGTTGGACCCGCGCCCCTTCCAGGCGGCGCTCGAGCAGGCGAGCGGCGCACTCGCCCGCGACCTGGCGCAGTGGCGCAGCGCCCGCCTCGAGGCCGAGCGGGCCGACCGCCTGCTGGCCGAGGACCTCATCTCCGCCGCCGACCACGACCGGGCCGTCGCCGCCGCCGACGCGCTGCGCGCCGCGGTGCAGGCCGACTCCGGCACGGTGGCGCGGGCGCGGCTCGACCTCGAGTTCGCCGGCGTGCGCGCCCCCATCGCCGGCCGCACCGGCGCGGTCGAGGTGCACGTGGGCGACCTGGTGCGCGCCTCGGCCACCGAGCCGCTGGTGACCATCAACCAGGTGCGGCCCATCCGCGCGCGCTTCACCGTGGCGCAGGACCGCATCCCGCTGCTGCAGCGCTACCGCGACGGCGCGCTGCGCGTGCGGGCGCTGGTGCCCGGCGATTCGGTCGCGGCCGAGGGCCGGCTGGTCTTCGTGGACAACGCCGTGGACCCGGCCACCGGCACGCTGCTGCTGCGCGGCGAGTTCCCCAACGCCGACGGGCGGCTGTGGCCCGGGCAGTTCGTCGAGCTGCGCCTGGTGCTCGCGATCGAGCCCGACGCCGTCGTCGTGCCGGCCGCGGCGGTCATCACCGGCCAGCAGGGCGCCTACGTCTACGTGCTCGCCGCCGACTCGACCGCCGCGCCGCGCCCGGTCACGGTGGCCCGCACCACCGAGACCCACGCCGTCGTCGCCGCCGGGCTCGAGCCGGGCGAGACGGTGGTGACCGACGGGCAGTTCCGCATCTCCCCCGGCGCGAAGGTGCTGGTGCGCGGCGGCGGGCCGGGCGCGCGGCCGTGAACTTCTCCGCCCTCTTCATCCAGCGGCCGGTCGCGACCACGCTGGTCATGATCGGCATCCTCTGCTTCGGCGCCATCGGCTACACGCTGCTGCCGGTGAGCGACATCCCCAACGTGGACTACCCGATCATCTCGGTGAACGCCAGCCTGCCCGGCGCCTCGCCCGAGACCATGGCGGCGGCGGTGGCCACGCCGCTCGAGAAGCAGTTCTCGACCATCCCGGGCGTGGACGTGATGACCTCGTCGTCCTCGCAGGGCAGCACCTCGATCACCCTGCAGTTCACCCTCGACCGCGACATCGACGCGGCGGCGCAGGACGTGAACGCGGCCATCGCGCAGGTGCAGCGGCGCCTGCCCACCGGCATCAACCCGCCCTCGTACCAGAAGGTGAACCCGGCGGACTCGCCCATCCTGTTCATGACGCTGACCTCGCCGCTCATGCCGCTGCCCAGCCTCAACGAGTACGCGGAGAGCTTCCTGGCGCAGCGGCTCTCGATGGTCAGGGGCGTGGCCCAGGTGTCGGTCTACGGCGCGCAGAAGCGCGCCGTGCGCGTGAAGCTCGACCCGCACGCGCTCGCCTCGCTCGGCGTGGACCTCGAGTCGGTGGCCGGCGCCATCGCCTCCGGCAACGTGAACCTGCCCACCGGCATCCTGTGGGGGCCGGACCGCACCATGACGGTGCAGGCCAACGGCGAGCTGCAGACGGCGGAGGAGTTCGGGGCCCTGGTCGTGGCCTGGCGCGACGGTCGCGCGGTGCGCCTGCGCGACCTCGGCGCGGTGGTCGAGGACGTGCAGAACACCCGGGTCGCCGCATGGTGGAAGGGGCAGCGCGCCATCATGCTGGCCATCCAGCGCCAGCCCGGCACGAACACCGTGCAGGTGGCCGACGACGTCCGCGCCACCCTCGAGCGGCTGCGGCCGCAGCTGCCCGCCTCGGTGGACGCGCACATCCTCTACGACCGTTCGGAGTCCATCCGCCACTCGGTCAGGGACGTGCAGTTCACGCTGCTGCTGACGCTGCTGCTGGTGGTACTGGTCATCTTCCTCTTCCTGCGCAACCTGCCCGCCACCATCATCCCCAGCCTGGCCCTGCCGATGTCGGTGGTCGGCACCTTCGCGGTCATGGACCGCCTCGGCTACAGCCTCGACAACCTCTCGCTCATGGCGCTCACGCTGTCGGTCGGCTTCGTCGTGGACGACGCCATCGTCATGCTCGAGAACATCCACCGGCACATGGAGATGGGGAAGCCGCCGCTGCAGGCGGCGCTCGACGGCTCGCGGGAGATCGGCTTCACCATCCTCTCGATGACGCTGTCGCTGGTGGCGGTGTTCATCCCGGTGCTGCTCATGGGCGGCCTGCTCGGCCGGCTGTTCCACGAGTTCGCGGTGGTCATCAGCGCCGCCATCCTCATCTCGGGCTTCGTCTCGCTGACGCTCACGCCGATGCTGTGCAGCCGCTTCCTCAGGCCCGAGCACGCGCAGCGCCATGGAGCGGCCTACACCGCCATCGAGAACGGCTACCTCGCCATGCTGCGGCTCTACGAGCGCACGCTGGCCTGGGTGATGGACCACCGCGGCCTGACGATGTGGGCGTCGCTGGCGCTGCTGGCCGGCACGGTCGTGCTGTTCCGCGTCACCCCCAAGGGCTTCATCCCCAGCGAGGACATCGGGCTCATCAACTGCTCCACCGAGGCCGCCGAGGGCACGTCGTTCGAGGCGATGGTCCGCTACCAGCAGGCGGTGGCCGCCGTCGTCGCCCAGGACCCCAACGTGGCCGAGTTCCAGTCCACCGCCGGCGGCGGCGGCGGCGGTTCCTCGAACACCGGCCGCATGTTCATCCGCCTCAAACCCCGCTCGGAGCGCCGGCTCTCGGCCGACGAGGTCATCCGCGAGCTGCAGCCGAAGCTGGCGCGCATCCCCGGGGTGCGGGCCTACCTCCTGAACCCGCCGGTCATCAACGTCGGCGGCCGCATGTCGCGCAGCCAGTACCAGTTCACCCTGCAGAGCACCGACATCCCGACGCTCTACCAGGGCGCCGCCGACCTGCTGGCGCGCCTGCAGGACGCGCCCGGGCTGCAGGACGTCACCAGCGACCTGCAGATCAAGAACCCGCAGGTGCGCGTGGAGATCGACCGCGAGCGCGCCGCCGCCCTCGGCGTGACCGCGCTGCAGGTCGAGCGCGCGCTGCAGTACGCCTACGGCTCGAGCCAGGTCTCGACCATCCTGACCTCGAACGACCAGTACTGGGTCATCATGGAGCTGCTGCCGCAGTACCAGCGCGACGCCTCGGCGCTCGGCCTGCTCACGGTGCGCTCCTCGCGCGGCGGCCAAGTGCCGCTCGCCGCGGTGGCGACGCTCAGCACCGGGGTCGGCCCGCTGACCGTGAACCACCAGGGCCAGATCCCGTCGGTGACCCTGTCCTTCAACCTGCGCCCGGGCGTGGCGCTGGGCGAGGCCACGGCGGTGGTGCAGCGGGTGGCGCGCGAGACGCTGCCGTCCACCATCTCGACCGGCTTCTTCGGCACGGCGCAGGTGTTCCAGTCGAGCCAGCAGGGCCTGCTGGCGCTGCTCGTGCTCGCCATCCTCGTCATCTACCTGGTGCTGGGCGTGCTCTACGAGAGCTTCATCCACCCGCTCACCATCCTGTCGGGGCTCCCGTTCGCCGCCTTCGGCGCGCTGCTCACGCTGCTGCTGTTCCGCACCGAGCTGACCATCTACGCCTACGTCGGCATCATCCTGCTGGTCGGGCTGGTGAAGAAGAACGCCATCATGATGATCGACTTCGCGCTCGACGCCGAGCGCAACGAGGGCAAGCCGCCGCGCGAGGCGATCCTGCAGGCGTGCAGCGTGCGCTTCCGCCCCATCATGATGACCACCTTCGCCGCGCTCATGGGCACGCTGCCCATCGCCATCGGCTTCGGCGCCGGCGCCGAGTCGCGCCGCCCGCTGGGCCTGGCGGTGGTGGGCGGGCTGGCGTTCTCGCAGATCGTCACCCTCTACGTCACGCCGGTCATCTACACCTACCTCGACGCCCTCCAGCAGCGGCTGCGCCGCCGCCGGGCGGCGTAGCGCCCCGCCGCGGGCGCGGCGCGGGGCGTCGCGCCCGCCTGCATGTCCGGGCCGCGTCAAGTCCCGGCCGCGGCGCTTGACCGCGGCCGGGCGGCGTCCCTAGACTTTTCGCACGTCGTTCGCGCCGGCCTCCCCGTCCCCCGTCCACGTACCGGAGAACCCGATGACGCTCCGCATGCTCGCGGCCCTCGGCCTGCTGCTGTGCCTCGCCGCCGTCCAGGTCCCCGCCCAGGATGTCCCGCCGATCCCCGCCACGCCCCCGTCGGGCTTCAAGCCGGGCCCGACCATCAGCGGCGTGCGCGACACCGGCCAGTACCTGCCCGACTCCGCGGTCGTCGGCCGCATCGACGGCCGGCTGTTCCGCATCGGCGAGTTCCGCGAGCGCTGGTTCGCCTCGTACTTCCTCGACCGCCCGCAGAAGGACAGCGCCGGGCGCCACGAGTTCCTCGAGAGCATGGTGAACAAGGAGGTGCTGGCGGCGCTGGCGCGCGAGGTGAACCGGCCGCTCGGCTTCGAGGACCGCACCGTGCTGCGCGAGACCCGGCAGCGGCTGCTCTCCAACGCCACCTTCGCCCGGCTGGTGAGCGACTCCGCGCGCTACACGAACGAGGAGGTCCGCCGGCTCTACGTGCTGGGGGACTTCCGCTACCACCTGCAGCGCATCGTCACCGACGGCCCGGCCACGGCCGAGCGCGCCCGCGCCGACCTGCTGGCGAAGCGGCTGACCTGGGACGAGGCGGTGGCGAGGTACTCGGTCGAGCGCGGCGGCCCGCACCCCGGCGGCGACCTGGGCTGGGTGGCGCGCACCGAGCTGGACCCGCTCAACGCCCCGGCCGTGTTCACCCTGCCCGACGGCGCGGTCTCGCCGGTCTTCCGCGACCGCAGCCGCTGGCAGGTGGCACGCATCGTCGAGCGCCGCCCGGAGAGGCAGCCGGGCCTCGAGCACCTCGGCAAGGCGGTGGCGCAGGAGGTGCTCGCCGTCAAGCTGTCGCAGCGCAGCGAGGTGGTGCAGGACCTCATCCGCGCGCGCATCGGCATGGCCTACGACAGCACCAACATCGGCTGGGCCGCGGCGCTGTTCGCCGAGACCGAGCGGGTGGTGCAGGGCGACGACCCCACGCCGGTGCTCGACATGGGCGCCGCCGTGCCCGACTTCCAGCCCGCCGACACCTCGCGCGTGCTGGCGCGCTGGCGGGACGGCACGATGACCCTGAACGGCTTCCTCGCCGCCTACCACGCCGTGCCGGTCATCGGGCGCGACAAGGTGAGCACCTACGGCGCCTTCCGCGCCGTGCTCGACCGGTTCATCTTCGAGCCCTACATGGCCGAGCTGGCGCTCGAGCGCGGCTTCGACCGGGACTCCATCGTGGTCGAGGGCATGGCCCGCAAGGAGGAGCAGCTCCGCGTCGAGCACCTGTTCTCCGACTCCATCGAGGCGCGGCTCTGGGTCTCGCCCGAGGAGCGGCGCGCCTACTACGAGAGCCACCTGCCCGACTTCTACGGCCTGCAGAACGTGACCTACGCCGCCATCCTGCGTCCCACGAGGGCCGGGGCCGACTCGGTGGCCGCGCGCCTGCGCGCCGGCGAGAGCGCCGCGGCCGTCCTGCGCGCCGACTCGCTGGCCGGCGTCGTGTCCGGCTCCATCCGCCGGCAGACCGAGCGGGACCGGGACGAGATGTACAAGATGGTCTTCGAGGAGCTGCGCGAGGGCGGCCTCCGCGTCGTCGGACCCGACCCGCAGGGCCAGTACCTCGTCGTGCAGAAGCTGGTCCACGACGCCGGGCGCCAGCTGCCCTTCGAGGAGGTGCAGTCGATCGTGGACGAGTCGGTCCAGAACCTGAAGGCCGAGCGGCTGCTGCAGGAGTTCATCGCGCGCCACCGCGCGAGGCACGACATCCGGCTCTTCCCCGAGCGGCTCATGCGCATCCGGCTGCTGGACCCGCGCATGGGGCACTAGCG
>CAZSQE010000121.1:0-6314 GCA_964608905.1 uncultured bacterium
GGGCCAGCGCCCGCGCCGCGCGACGCGGCGGCGGCGCGGGCGCTGGCCCGTCCCCACGACTGGGACGCGCTCGCCGCCCGCATGGTGGGGGAGATCGAACGTCGCGTCGCGGGCCGGGCGGAAGGCCGGCCCCCGGCGTCCTGAGCCGCCGGCCCACTCCAGCCACGGGGAGAGCATGTCCGACCGCAAGCCCGCCCGCCGTCCCGACCCGAAGCCCGCGCGACCCGCGGCCGCGAAGGGCGGCCGCCCCTTCACGCTGACCACCGGCGCCGCGGCGCTCGTCCTCGCCCTGCTCACGGTGGTCTTCTTCCACGAGCTGGTCTTCGAGGGCAAGACCTTCGTCTCGCCCGACACGACCGCCCCGGCCGGCTTCGTGCGCATCGGCGAGCAGTCGCTGTGGCAGGACCGCGTCTACCCGCTGTGGAACCCGTACGTCTTCCTCGGCATGCCGTCGTTCGCGAGCGGCGCCTACAACCCGCTCATCTACCCGCCCGACTGGCCGCTGGCGCTGGTGCACAAGGTCGTGCCGCTGCCCGACATGACCTGGATGCTGATCTACTACTTCCTGGGCGCGTTGTTCATGTTCCTGCTGGCCCGCGAGCTGGGCGCGCGCGCCGAGGGCGCGCTGCTGGCGGCGGCGATGTTCGTCTTCGCCCCCAACCTGGTGGCGGTGGGCTCGCACGGCCACGGCAGCCAGTTGGTGGACTCGGCCTACCTGCCGCTCATGCTGTGGCTGACGGCGCGCTGGCTGCGGCGCGGCGGGCTGCACCACCTCGCCTGGCTGGCGCTGGCCGGCGGCTTCCAGCTGCTGCGCGGGCACGTGCAGATCTGCTTCTACACCTGGGCCGCCATCGGGCTGTACCTGGCGGTCGAGTGGGTGGCGGCGCTGCTGAAGCGCCGCGCGGAGGCCGGGCCGCTCACCGTCCGCGCGCTCGGCGTGGTCGCGGCGGCGGGCGTGGCCTTCGGGCTGGCCGGCTTCTACAACCTGCCGCTGCAGGACTACGCCCAGCACTCGATCCGCGGCGGCGGCGCGGGCGGCGGGGCCGGCCTGGGCTACGCGACCGGCTGGTCCATGGCGCCCTACGAGCTGCCCTCGGTGGTCGTGCCCGGCTGGACCGGTTTCGGCGGCGCGACCTACTGGGGCGGGATGCCCTTCACCGATTACCCCAACGCCTTCGTCGGCCTGGTGGCGGTGCTGCTCGCCGTGCCCGCCTTCCTCGCCGGCGGCCGCCGGCGCGTCTTCGCCCTGGGGCTCGCGACGCTGGCGCTGCTCGTCTCCTTCGGCCGCTACTTCCCGCTCTACGGCTTCCTCTACGACCACCTGCCGCTGTTCAACAAGTTCCGGGTGCCGGTCATGGTCATCATCCTCTTCCAGCTGGCGGTGGCGCTCGGCGTCGCCTGGGGCTGGAGCGCGCTGCTGCCCGACGGCGGGCACGGGGACGAGGGGCGGGCGCGGGCGCGCCGCACCGGCCGGCTGCTGGCCGGGCTCGGCGCCGCGGTGGCCCTCGTGCTGGTCGCGGCGCTGCTCGGCCAGGGAGCGTGGCGGGACGCCTACGTGCGCCACGTCGTCGCCGCGAAGGGCGGCACCGCGGCCACCCTCGGCACGACCGGTCCGATGCAGGGGATCACCCCCGAGGAGGCCGCCGCGGCCTGGCAGGTGTTCTTCCACGGCATCCGCCCGGACGCGGGGCTCAGCGCCGACCTCGGCATGCCCGGCGTCGGCTGGGTCCCGGGCCTCGTGGCGGCGTGCGTGCTGGGGCTGCTCGCCCTGGGCGCGGCCTGGGCGGCGCGGCGCCGCTGGCTGGGCGCGCTGCCCGCCACCGCGCTGGCGCTGCTGGTCATGCTGCTCGAGCTGTGGCCGGTGAGCGCGCACGTCATGGGCCCGGTGGTGGGCCCGGTGCCGCGGCGCGACCTGGACGCCGGCCGCGACGACGTCGTGAGGTTCCTCGAGCAGGCGGGGCCGCGGGGCAGCTTCCGCATCTTCAGCTACCGGCCCGACGAGCCGGAGCCGAACCGCTACGCCGGCTTCGCCATCGGCAACATCAGCGGCTACCACGCCGCCAAGCCGAAGCTCTACGAGGACCTCGCCTCCGGCCACCTGAACAACTACGTGGACATGGAGTGGCTGCGGCTGCTCAACGTGCGCTACATCGTGCAGTGCGAGGCGCGCGCCCAGCAGGTGCCGCCGCCGCCGGAGCTGCGGCCGGTCTTCCGCAGCGCCCAGGCCGCGAACCCGAACTTCGGGCCGCTGCTGGTGTTCGAGTCCCCGATGGCGCTGCCGCGGGTGATGCTGCTCGAGAACTACGCGGTGGTCCCGGACGGGAAGGCCATCCTCGACTCGGTCAGCCTGCGCCAGCGCAACGTCGCCGGCGGGACCTGGCTGCAGGAGGACCCGAAGCTCACGCTCGGCCCGATCGCCGGCGGGCGCGCCGACATCGTCGCCTACGAGCTGAACCGCGTCGCCATCGACGTGGACACGCCGGGGCCGGCGCTGCTGCGGCTGGCCGACCTGTGGTACCCGGACTGGAAGGCCTACGTGGACGGCCGGGCGACGCCCGTGCTCCGGGCCGACTACCTGCTGCGTGCGGTGGCGGTCCCGGCCGGGCGACACCGGGTCGAGTTCCGCTTCGAGTCGGCGGCGGTGCGCAACGGCCTGCTGCTGTCGCTGGCGAGCCTGCTGGTCGTGCTGGCCGGCTTCGCCGCCTCGTGGTGGCTGGGGCGCCGCCCCCGGCCCGCGGCGCCGGCGGGGGAGGGCGTCTGACATGGAGACGCTGGTCATCATCCCGACCTACAACGAGCGCGAGAACATCGGCGAGATGCTGGCGCGGCTGCTCGAGCTGCCCTGCCGCGTGGACGTGCTGGTGGTGGACGACGGCTCGCCCGACGGCACCGCCCCCCTCGTGCGCTCGGTCATGGCCGGCGAGCCGCGCGTGCACCTGCTCGAGCGCCCGCGCAAGATGGGGCTGGGCTCGGCCTACCGGGACGGCTTCCGCTTCGCCCTCGAGCACGGCGCCGAGTACGTGTTCGAGATGGACGCCGACTTCTCGCACGACCCGGCGGTCGTCCCGCGCTTCCTCGAGGCGGCGCGGGACGCGGACCTGGTGCTGGGCTCGCGCTACCTCGACGGCAAGGTCACGGTGGTGAACTGGCCGCTCGACCGCCTCATCCTCTCGTACTCGGCCAACCTCTACACCCGCATCGTGACCGGGCTGCCGGTGCACGACGCCACCGGCGGGTTCAAGTGCTTCCGGCGCCGGGCGCTCGAGGCGGTGCGGCTGGACCTGGTGCGCTCCGACGGTTATGGCTTCCAGATCGAGATGAGCTTCAAGTGCTGGAAGCGCGGGATGCGGATCCGCGAGATCCCCATCGTGTTCACGGACCGCCGTGCCGGCGTTTCGAAGATGAACCGGCACATCATCTGGGAGGCGGCGCGCCTGGTCTGGCAGCTGCGCTTCCTGTCCCTCTTCGGCCGCGTCGAGTGAGCCATGCGTGACCTCCGGACGACGACGCTCCTGACCCTCGCGCTGCTGGCGGGGGCCGCCTGGACCGCACCGGCGGCCGTCGCCGGCGCGGTCTCCGGCGCCTGGACCACCTACCAGCGGGCCCAGCAGTACACCGACCTGCTGCCGCGCGGCGACACGGTCTGGTGCGCCTCCGGCGAGGCGGCGCTGCAGCTCTTCGTGCGCTCCTCCGGCACGTTCGCGTTCGTCGGGCGCGAGCCGGGCCGGCTCGCCAGCCACGCGCTCACCGCCCTCGCCCTCGACCGCTCCGGCCGGCTGTGGATCGGCACCGAGGACGCGGGCGTGAGCCGCCTGAGCGCCGACGGCGCCCGGTGGGACCTGGTGAGCCAGCTCGACGGCCTGCCCGCCGGCGCGGTGCGCGTGCTGCGGGCGGTGGGGGACACGCTGCTCATCGGCACCGACAACGGCATCGCGCTGTGGGACGGGGACGAGATCGCCGGCACCGTGCCCGAGGGCGTGAACCCCTCGCCGCTGGCCAGCGACGTCATCACCGGCCTGGTGCTGCGCGGCGACTCGCTCTGGGCCGCGACCGCCAAGGGGCTGTTCGTGAGCCGCGCCTCCACCGGGCTGGCGAGCTGGAGCCTCGCGGACCCGGCCTTCGCCAACGCGGCGATGCAGGGGCTGGCCTGGGACGGCGTCACGCTGCTGGCGGCGGCCGGCGACAGCGCCTGGGTCTTCCTGCCCGGCAGCGGCACGTGGTCGCGGCGCGGCGGCATCGGCGCGGTGCAGCGCCTCTCCGACCGCGGCGGGACCATCCTCGCCAGCACCACGCTCGGGCTCTACGAGTGGACCGGCGCGGCCTGGTCGGCCGTCGCCGGCGCGCCCCGTTCCTACGACTGCGTGCCGGCCAACGACGCGTCCTGCGCCGGCGTGGCGGTGGGCGCGTTCGACGCGGCCGGGCGCCTCTGGGTGGGACACCGCGACGGCCTGCGCGTGCGCGAGGGCGCGGGCTGGACGCTGCACGTGCCCGACGCGCCGGTGGGCAACGACGTCCAGAACCTCGTGCTGCAGGGCCCGCGCGTCTACGTCGCCACCTTCGACGAGGGCGTGGGCCGCTTCGACGGCGCGCGGTGGCGCAACTGGTTCTCCGGGAGCTGCTACTCCGGCTGCGACACCACATTCCGCAACTCGATCTACGCCTTCGCGCTGATGGTGGACCAGCAGGGCCGCAAGTGGGTGGGGAACTGGAGCTCGGCCATCGAGTCCTTCGACGACGACGTGTCGCCGCCGCAGTTCGTCCACTACCGGCCGGCGGACACCATCTCGGTGGACAAGCACACCTTCGCCTGGTCGGCGGCCGCCGACTCCGGCGGCGGCCGCTGGTTCGGCATGGACACGCCGGGCGAGGACCCGATCGGCCTCGAGTACTACGACGCGCTCGGCGCCTACCGGGCCAACTACTCGCCGGTCAACACCGCGGACCTGCGCTCGGGCTACGTGCGGGCCATCGTGGTGGACGCCGCGCGCGGGAACCTCTGGGTGGGCTACCGCGGCAACGGCGTCGGCGTCTTCGCCCTGCCCGAGCCCGGCGGGCCGCTGACGCTCGCCGCCGGGGGCGCGCTGGACGGCCTCGCGACGCTCGACGTCTTCGGCATGGCCCTGCACGGCGACTCGCTCTGGGTGATGTCCACCTCCGACCTGCGCTGCCTCAACGCCGGCTCCTTCACCCAGCGGGGCCCGGTCTACGCCCTGGTGGGCAGCCCGTCCACGCGCGGCGCCTGCCACCCGCTCGACGTCGGCCCCGACGGCACCGCCTGGGTGGGCACGGACGGCGGGGTCCACGCCTTCGCCCCCGACGGCAGCGCGGCCGAGTACACGGTGGCCAACTCGCCGCTGGCGGGCAACGAGGTGCGGGCGGTGCGCGTGGACCCGGTCACCGGCGTGGTCTGGATCGGCACCGCCACCGGGTTGAGCCGCTTCGACCCGGCCTTCGTGGCGCCGCCGCCCGAGCCGCTGCCGGCGCTGGCCGTGCGCGTCTACCCCAATCCCGCGCTGCTCACCGGCGCCGGGCTGTTCCTGCGCCTGGCCGGCAACGCCGCGGACTACACCGGCGCGATCTACGACGCGGGCGGCCGACGCCTGCGCCGCTTCGCCGCCGCCAACGGCGGCATCTGCTGGGACGGCCGCGACGACGCCGGCGGCCTGGTGCGCCCGGGGATCTACTTCGTCCGCGTCGAGTCGGGCGGCCTCGCGCGCACCGTGCGCGTGGCGCTGCTGCGCTGAGGCCGTGGGGACCACCGTCCGGTTCCTCGACCGGCCGCCGGCCGGCTGGCCCGGGCTGACGACGGCGGACCCCGGCGCCTCGGCGGCGCACCGCCCGGCGCTGTGGGCGGCCCTCGCCGCGGTGCGTCCCGGCACGCGGGCGCACTGCCTCGCGGTCGAGACGGACGGCGAACTGCGCGGCGGCATGCCGGTGCTGGTCGAGCGCCGCGCGGGCTTCCACTGGCTCCACCTGCTGCCCCACCTGCTCTCGGGCGCGCCGCTGGCCGCGGCGGGCGCGCACGCCGCGGTGGACGACGCCTGCGCCGGCGCGCTGCGCGGCCTGCAGCGCGAGCTGCGCGCCGTGGGCGGCGAGTGGGCGCTCTACCGCCCCGCCGGCCCGCCGGTCGCGCCCGCGGCGCTCGCCGCGGCGGCGGGGGAGACGCGCTGGGTCGCGGCCGCGGCCATCGAACTGGCGGACGGGACGGAGGCCGCGTGGTCGCGCGTGGACCGCGAGACCCGCCGCGACATCCGGCAGGCGCGCGGGCGGCTCGCGTGGGCGGAGGAACCGGAGGCGCTGGAGGAGGCCTACGC
>CAZSQE010000122.1:0-6283 GCA_964608905.1 uncultured bacterium
GTACCAGGCCCAGCAGGGCATCACGCTGCCGCGGCTGTAGGGGGGGGCGACGCGACCCCAGGCCTCCGGGGGGGGGCGGTCGTCGTGTCGTCCTCGCCCGGCCACTGCGCGGCGGCCCACCGGGGTCCGTGGCGAACGACGGAGGCGCGAAATCCGTCTGGAACGGCCCGCCCGGGTGATATCCTTGCGGGAGTCCGGACTCGCGCCCGCCCGACGACACACGCCCCCCGGTCCGACGTGGCGCCCCACTTGAGGAGGCTGCCATGAGACCCCTCGGCCGCTTGCTTGCCCTGGTCCTGATGCTCGTACCCGTCTCCGTCGGGGCCGACGTCATCTTCGATGTTGACTTCAACGGCATGAGCGTGGGGCTCCCGCCGACCGCCGGAGGGCCTCCGGGCGAACCCTCGTCGGTCACGGCGGATCCGGGGACCGAGTGCCTGGTCGTGGAGAGCTACGCGGGGTTGACGAGCCGACCCGTGTATCTCTCCGACGCCACGACGTCAGGAAGTGCCGGCCTCATCTTCTCACTCCCCTCGTTCCTCTTGACCGGCCAGGCGCGCATTTCGTGGCGCGCCGCTGCGCACCAAGTGGCGCACGGTGGCGAGATGTGGTTTGGCTCGTGGGAGGAGGGAGGGTCGCCTCTTAGCTGTGGGTGGCTGTTCTTCGAGCAGGATGGTGGCATCAAGGTCCTCCACGGCGACGGTCACGGGGGCCAGTCGGACAGCAGGGTGGGCGACTACTCGGCAGATCAGCCCATTGCGTTCTCCGTGCTGCTCAACATGGATGCCGGTTCCTTCAGCGTGTCGTTGGACGGCGTGACCGTCCTCGCGGATGTCCCGTTCGTGGCCTCCGGCGCAGCCCTCGCCTTGGTGCGATTCGGCACCCAGAGAAGTGAACCTTGGACCGGCTCGGGCACGAACCGTTACGCCCTCGATGACTTCCGAGTGGAGCACTTCACCCGAACCTGCCGGCTTCCAGCCAGCTACTTCCCCCTGGCGGTGGGGAACCACTGGCAGTACGAGTGCCAACACGACGTGACGCAGCCGCCCGACCGCTGGCTCTTCATGGACATCACCGCACAGACGGTCTTCGGCATCCCCGGTGAGGGCGCGGCCAGCTATCGGGTGGAGTACTCGGAGGTGGCCCACGGCGGAACCGTCCCGAGCGTGTACCGTGTGACGTACTACTCCATCAACGAACACGGGGACTTGGGCTGGACGGCCCATGAGTTCGACGGCAACCTCTCGGTCCTCGACTCGATGTTCGTGTACCTGCGCAATCCAGTTGCCGTAGGGGACACCTGCCGATACGTGGCGGACGGGTTCGAATTCACCGCGGTGGTGAAGGGATGCGCGGAGCCGATCTCGCTCCTGCCGCCGTTCGAGGGGGAGCATCTGGCGCTGCGCATCGAGGAGTTCTCGCGAGTGGGCGGACTGCCCCAGCATCTGGACGACGTGCACCTTCTGCCCATCGGCTCATGGCCGCTCGCGGGGATCGTCACGGGACACTCGACTCATTGGGACTCGTATCCCGACGGCGATCGCGATGGCGCCTACTGGCTCGTTGCGGCGGACATCCAGCCCACCGGCGCGGACGTCGGGCCAGGCCCAGGACTGAGTGAAGGCCTTCGTCTCGGGCCGGGGTTCCCGAATCCCTTCCATGGACTGGTGAGCATGACGTACTCGCTGCCCGTCGCCGGCCCCGTGATCCTGGAGGTGTTCGACGTCGCGGGGCGGCGGGTGCGGACGCTGTGCGGAGGGGTCGTGCAGGAGGCCGGCTTGCACCGCGTCTGCTGGGACGGCAGGAACGAGGCGGGGAGTGACCTCGGCAGCGGCGTCTATCTCTGCAGGCTCAGTTTCGGCTCCCGTGACCTGACGCGGCGTGTCGTGATGATCCGATGACTCCGCTGGGGTCTGACGACTCCGCCCCGGTCGGGCCCTGAGCCTGCAGGCCCTGAACCGCCGTTTGCGCGACGGGGCCGGGCGCGGCTATCCTGCCTGCGGCCGTGCGCGGTAGGGTCCCGGTGGCCGGCAAGGAGTCGTGAGGCATGATCAAGGAACTGGCGACGGGTCTGGGCGTCACCCTCGAGCACTTCCTGCTCAAGAAGCCCGTGACCCTGCAGTACCCCGACGAGAAGCTGGTCATGTTCCCGCGCTTCCGCGGGCTGCACATCCTGGCGCGGCACGCGGACGGGCTCGAGCGCTGCGTCGGCTGCGAGCTGTGCGCGGTCGCCTGCCCGGCGGACGCCATCTTCGTCGAGGCGGCCGAGAACGACCCCGAGCAGCCGCGCTCGCACGGCGAGCGCTACGCCGAGCGCTACGAGATCAACATGCTGCGCTGCATCTTCTGCGGCATGTGCGAGGAGGCCTGCCCCGAGGACGCCATCTTCCTCGAGAAGGACTACGAACTGGCCGACTACGACCGCGACGCCTTCATCTACACGAAGGACGAACTGCTGGTCGGGCCGGAGAAGGCGGGCTACCTGCCGGAGCGCTGAGGCGCCGGCCGGCGGAGGCGGGGGCGGGTCCCGACCTGGGGCCCGCCCCCGCCGTCTATCGCCCGAGCTGGGCCAGCAGCTTTGCGGCCAGCCTCTCCCAGGTCCAGGCCGCCGCGGTGGCCGGCCCGGCGGCGCCGAGGCGCTCGCGCAGCCCCGGGTCGCGCAGGAGCCGGCCGATGGGCGGGCGCAGCGCGAACGGCTGCCGCCAGCGCGCCACCAGCGCGTTCCCGCCGTCGCGCGCGAAGTCCCGCGTGCCGCTCGGGGTGCAGACCACGGCCACGCCGCAGGCCATCGCCTCCAGGGCCGTGTTGCACCAGCCCGCCTTGCGCTCGGCGGCCACGAACAGGTGCGCCGACTGGTAGAGGGCGACCAGTTCGTCCTGCGTCGGGTCCAGCACGAAGCGCGCGTTCGCGGGCAGCGGCGCGCCGTCGCGCGGATCCTGCCGGTTCTGCGGCCCGAGCGAATCGAACAGCACCACCTCGAAGTCCGGCACCTTCCCGGCGAGCCCGGCGAGGGCGCGCAGCGCCAGGTCGGTGCCCTTCTTGGGCCGCGAGCGCCGGCCGTTCAGCAGCACGCGCAGGGGCGCGGCCGCCCGGCGCGCCGGGTCGGGCCGGAACTGCCGGACGCTGATGCCGCCGACGCCGTCGAGGACCGGGCGGCGCGCGCGGCGCGCGAGCGCGCGCCGCAGCGGCCCGGAGTTGGCGGCGAGCCTCACGTCGGGCCGCGCCAGCGCCCGGGCCAGCCCGGGGTCGCCCTCGATCACGCAGTAGTAGAGACGCGTCCCGGCCGGTGCGGCGGCGAAGGCGTCGAAGGTGTGCGGATCGGCGCAGACGGCCAGGTCGGTCCCGACCGACGCGGCCTCCTCGAGGCGCCGCGTCGCGCCGGCGAAGGGCAGCCACGCCGGCGGTCCGCCCTCCGGGTGCAGGAGCGTGACCGCGTGGCCGGAGGCGCTCCAGGCGTTGCCCAGTTCGACGAAGCGGCGCACGCCGCCGAAGACGCCGACGTGGGGGAGGAAGAGGCTGATGCGCATCGCGGCTGCACGCTAGCAGAAGCGCGCCGGGCCTGCCCAACGCGCCGTCCGCAGGTGGAACACCTCCGTTCCGTCCCGAAACGCGCGGTGTTCCGCGGCGGAACGGCCCACGTGACGTCACCTCCGGTGTCAGGTGAAGCGCGGCGCTCAACTCGTTGTGCCGGAGCCTCGTGCGCGATGAGCGCTCGCGTGGCACGCCGCCTGCGATGGACGGGGGCAACCAGACAGGCGACGCGCGGCGAGGCGAAGGCCGGACCGGGCGCGGGCGCCGCGAGACGGACCAGTCCGACGAGGAGGGCATCACGATGGCGATCATCCGCTGGAACCCGCAGGGCCCGCCGATGCGGGACCTGGTCACGATGCACGAGGAGATGAACCGGCTCTTCGACAGCGCCTTCGGCCGGCCGGGCGCCCGCGCGGCGTTCGACTTCGCGCCGGTGGTGGACATCGAGGAGACGCCGGAGGCGTTCGTCATCCGCGCCGACCTGCCGGGCGTGGCCCAGCAGGACGTCAAGGTCCAGGTCCTGGGCGACACGCTGACGGTGCGCGGCGAGCGCCGGCAGGACTGCTCGGCGCAGGACGCCAACTGGCTGCGCTGCGAGCGGGCCCACGGCACGTTCGAGCGCGCCTTCAACCTGGGCTCGCCGGTCAAGGCCGACCAGGTGAAGGCCTCCTACAAGGACGGGGTGCTCGAGGTCCGGGTGCCCAAGGCCGAGGAAGCGAAGTTGCGCGAGGTCGAGATCAAGGTCGGGTAGCCGGAAGGGCTGCCCGCCGCATCCACGGACGCGCCACACCGGCGAGCGCCCGCCCAAGGGCGGGTGGACCGGCGTGGTCTCCGTCCATTCCGAGGAAAGAAGGACACTCATGGGCAAGGTCATCGGCATCGATCTGGGGACCACCAATTCGTGCGTGGCGGTGATGGAGGGCGGGGAGCCCAAGGTCATCGCCAACGCCGAGGGCATCCGCACCACCCCGTCGGTGGTCGGCTTCACCAAGAGCGGCGAGCGGCTGGTGGGGCAGGTGGCGCGCCGGCAGGCCGTGACCAACCCTGCGAACACGGTCTACTCCATCAAGCGCTTCATGGGGCGCAAGTACGACGAGGTCGGGAGCGAGCGCAAGCTCGTGCCCTACGAGGTCGTGCCCGGCCCCGGCGGCGACGCGCGCGTCCGGGTGGGCGACAAGGAGTACTCGCCGCCCGAGATCTCGGCCATGATCCTGCAGAAGATGCGGCAGACGGCCGAGGAGTACCTGGGCGAGAAGGTGACCGAGGCGGTCATCACCGTGCCGGCCTACTTCAACGACTCGCAGCGCCAGGCCACCAAGGACGCCGGGCGCATCGCCGGGCTCGACGTCAAGCGCATCATCAACGAGCCCACCGCCGCCTCGCTGGCCTACGGCCTCGACAAGAAGAAGGACGAGAAGATCGCCGTGTTCGACCTCGGCGGCGGCACCTTCGACATCTCGATCCTCGAGATCGGCGAGGGCGTCTTCGAGGTCCGCTCCACGAACGGCGACACCCACCTGGGCGGCGACGACTTCGACCAGCGCGTCATCGACTGGCTGGCGGACGAATTCAAGAAGCAGGAGGGGATCGACCTGCGCAAGGACGCCATGGCGCTCCAGCGGCTCAAGGAGGCCGCGGAGAAGGCCAAGTGCGAGCTGTCGGGCACGCTCGAGACCGAGGTCAACCTGCCGTTCATCACCGCCGACCAGAACGGCCCCAAGCACCTCAACCTCAAGCTCACCCGCGCGCGGCTCGAGCAGCTGGTGGACGACCTGGTCGAGCGCTGCCGCGGCCCGGTGATGAAGGCCCTGCAGGACGCCGGGCTGGCGCCGTCGCAGATCGACGAGGCGGTGCTGGTGGGCGGCGCGACCCGCATGCCCAGGGTCCAGGAGCTGGTCAAGCAGGTCTTCGGCAAGGAGCCGCACCGCGGCGTGAACCCCGACGAGGTGGTGGCGATCGGCGCCGCCATCCAGGGCGCGGTGCTGGCCGGCGACGTGCGCGACGTCGTGCTGCTCGACGTGACGCCGCTGTCGCTGGGCATCGAGACGCAGGGTGAGGTGATGACCACGCTCATCGCGCGCAACACGACCATCCCGACCAAGAAGAGTCAGGTGTTCTCGACCGCGGCCGACAACCAGTCCATGGTCCAGGTGCACGTGCTGCAGGGCGAGCGGCCGATGGCCTCGGGCAACAAGACCATCGGCAAGTTCGACCTGGACGGCATCCCGCCGGCGCCGCGCGGCGTGCCGCAGATCGAGGTCTCCTTCGACATCGACGCCAACGGCATCCTGCACGTCTCGGCCAAGGACCGGGCCACCGGCAAGGAGCAGAGCATCCGCATCGAGGCCTCGAGCGGCCTGAACGAGTCCGAGATCCGGGACATGGTCAAGGACGCCGAGTCCCACGCCGGGGAGGACCGCAAGCGCAAGGAGACGGTGGAGGCCCGCAATCGCGCCGACTCGCTGGCCTACGAGGTGGAGAAGAACCTCAAGGAGCACGGCGGGAAGCTCGACGCGGACCTGAAGTCGCGGATCGAGGCCGAGCTGGCGAAGGTGCGCGAGGCCCTCAAGGGCGAGGACGCGGCCGCCATCACCGCGGCGAGCGAGGCGCTCCAGGAGGCCTGGCACAAGGCCGCGGCGGTCCTCTACCAGCAGGCCGGACCGCCCCCGGGCGGCCCGGGCCCGCAGCCCGGCCCCGAGCCCGGCGCCGGGAAGCCGAATGGCGACGGCGCGGTGGACGCCGACTACAAGGT
>CAZSQE010000123.1:0-6262 GCA_964608905.1 uncultured bacterium
GTCGTAGACGACGACCTCCGCGCCCAGGCCCTGCAGCGCCACCGGTCCGCGGCTCGGGTTGGGCCGCGCCCGCGGCGGGGCGCCGGCCGCGCCCTCGCCCACGTCCAGGACGCCGGGCTGGTAGAACCAGCCGACCCGCGGGGTGGAGACGGTCACGCCGCCGGCCCGGTCCTCGGCCTCGACCGACCACCAGTACCAGCGGCACGGGACCAGTGGCAGGTCGGTCAGCGAGGTGGCCGCGGTCCGCACCAGGCCGGCGTCGGCCAGCGTGGAGTCCGTGCCGAGGCGGACCTTGTAGACCACGCGGTCCCCGGAGTCGGGATCGGCGGCCTGCTCCCAGCTCAGACCGGCCCAGGCGGTGTCGCCGGGCGACGGCGAGGCGAGCCCGAAGCCTCCGGGCGGCGCCAGGAACGGTTCACCGAAGCGCTGCCGCGCGCGGGCGATGCGCGCCAGCACCGTGTCGCGCTGCCAGACCAGCGGCCAGTCGCAGCTCGCGAGGATCAGGTCCTCGTAGGCGTCGAGCCGGTCGAGCCAGTAGAGCGAGGCGTCCAGCTGCCGCGACGGGGCGCCGTCGTGCAGGACGCGCACCGCGTTCGTGTAGGCCACCGCCTGCGACGTGGCCAGGGCGGGGTGCCCGGGCGTCCCGTCCACGCGCAGCAGCAGCCAGCCGGGGCGGGCGATGCGCAGCGTGAACGTGGTGTCGAAGGCGGTGCGCGCCGCCGCGGCGGGGACGGGCCGCGTCCACACGTCCCGGCCGTCGGCCACGAGGGTCACGCCGGCCAGGCCGATGGCGCAGCGCGCGTCCAGGCCGATCGTGGCCACGAGGGAGTCGCCGGCGACGTCGAGCGTCTCCCCCGGGCCGCGGCCGCCCACGCTGAAGCCCGGCACGAGCGGGAAGCTGGTGACGAAGCTGCGGCCGGCGGTGAGCGCCGCGAGCCACGCGCCGTGGTCGAGCGTGGGGCCGGCCTGCCGCGCGTAGACCCGCCAGCCGCCCGGCGGGGCCGAGTTGTACCAGCCCAGCGCCGCATCCGTGCCGGCCGAGGGGGGGATGTCGATCCCGGCGGAGAGCAGCGCGTACCAGTCCTGCGTGTCCATGTCGGGCTCGTTGCTGTAGGAAGCCACGTCGATGGCGTCCAGGCCGCCGAGCGCGGCGAGCACGGGCAACTCCCGGGCCAGCCCCGCCCCCGGCCAGGCGGTGAGCATGCCGTAGTCGCCCGTGGTGCGCGGGTGCGAGAGGACGACGCGCGCGCCGGGCTGGGCGTGCACCTGCGCCGCCAGGTCCACCAGCATCGGGTAGGGCGGCTGCGGGCTCAGGCAGCAACCGGTGGACACGGCGCCCTGCAGCGCCTGCAGGCCGAGGTGCCCGGCGATCTGGTTGCGGTGCTCGTAGCTGAACCAGAGGATCGTGTTCGCGTCGGAGAGCGGGTGCGGCCCGCCGGTGAACTCCCAGTCCTGGTCCAGCAGGTCGAGGACCGCGAGTCCCTCCGCCGTCGCCACGAGCTTCAGCTGCGGCGGGGCGAGGTCGTAGGTGAGCGGACCGTGCCGCGAGTGCGCGTGCGCGTCCCCGGCGAACCAGCCGTCTGCGGACAGGTCCGTGAACCGGTTCAGCGTGACCCGCAGCGTGGTGGCCCGCTTGACGTTCACGGTGAGGAGCGCCGGCACGTACTCGAACCCGCGCGAGACCACCACCGTGGTGAGGCCGAGCGGGACCTGCACGGTGGCTTCGCCGTCCACGTAGAAGTAGCCGCCGATGGCGATGTGGCTCATCAGGGCCGGGTCCGCGGTACCGGGCCGCGGCAGGCCGTCCGAGCCGGTCACCGACACGCGCGCCGCCAGCGCGAGGCCCGCCTGGTCGCGCACGCGGATGGTGAGCCCGGCCAGGCCGGCGGCGGCTTCGGCCGGCGCGGCGACCGTGGCGGTCCCGTGGGGCACCGCGGCCGCGGCCCGGGCCGGGCACGGCACGGCCACGGCGAGCGTCAGGGCGCCGAGCAGGATGGCGGCAGCAGGATGTGGTGCGCCCATGGGTGCGTTCTCAGGGGGACTCCCGGGGGCCGGCGGCAGGGCACAATGGTACCCAACGAAGGCGGGGTACGGGAAGGGGCCCCGCACCGGTCCCGACCCGCCGGGCCTCCCGGGGCGGCGCCGGGACGATCCGGGCCCGCTGCCGTGGTAGGATGGACCCGGTCGCACGACGGCGCCGCGGCCGCGCCACCCGAGGGCTTCCCCCGTGATCCGCGCCTTTCTCCTGCTCGCCCTGCTCCTCGCCGCCGGCCACGTGCCCGGCACGGCGGGGGCCTACGAGACCCGCCACGTCGTCATCGTCGTCGTGGACGGCGCCCGCTACAGCGAGACCTTCGGCGACACCACGTACGCACGGGTGCCCCGGCAGGCGCTCGACCTGGCCCCGCAGGGCTGCTTCGCCACGTGCTGGAACGCGGGCGTGACGACCACCAACCCCGGGCACGCCGCCGTTCTCTCGGGCGCCTACCAACCCATCGCCAACGACGGCAGCGAGCGGCCCCACCTGCCGCTCGTCTTCGAGTACTACCGCGCCGCCACCGGGGCCCCGCGGGCCGAGACGTGGTTCTTCTCCGGCAAGCCCAAGCTCGACGTGATGTCGAACAGCGACGACCCGGCCTACGGCGACAGCCTCGGGGCCATGGTGGACGTGACCTGCCCGACCGACTCGGCCGCCATCGCCCGCGCCGAGGCCGTGTTGCTGGCCGGGCATCCCGCGCTGGTGGCCGTGAACCTGGCCCAGACCGACCAGATCGCGCACGCGGGCGACTGGGCCGGCTACCTGCGCGCGCTGCACCGGGCCGACTCCCTGGTGCACGACCTCTGGCTGAAGATCCAGTCCGACACGGCGCTGGCCGGGCGGACGACGCTGTTCGTGACCAACGACCACGGGCGGCACGACGACGCGCACGGCGGCTTCACCAGCCACGGGTGCGGCTGCGACGGCTGCCGGCGGCTCCAGCTGCTCGCCCTCGGCCCCGACTTCCGCGCCGGCTACGTCCGCCAGGGCGTGGCGCAACTGGTGGACATCGTGCCGACCATCGGCGAGCTGCTCGGCTTCCCCACCCCCTGGACGACGGGCCACGTGCTGGCCGACCTGCTCGACGCCGGGGAACCGACCGGTGTCGCCCCCGGCGCCGGCGGGCCGGGCCTGCGCTTCGGCGCGCCGGTCCCCCACCCGATGATCGACACGGTGCGGCTGCCGCTGGCGGTGCCCGCGGCCGGCCGGATGCGCGTCGAGCACCTCGACGCGCAGGGCCGCGGCGTGGCCACGCTGGCCGACGGCGAGGTGGCCGCGGGGGACCGCACCCTGACCTGGGACGGGCGGACGGACGGCGGGCGGCGCGTCGCGCCGGGCGCCTACTTCGTCCGCGCCCGGCTGGGCGGTCGCGAGGCCGTGGCGCGGGTCGTCCGGCGCTGAGCCGCCCTTGACGGCGGGCGGCCCCCGCGTGCCAGAGTGCCGGCGAAGGAGGTCCGGGACATGACCATCCGTTTCCTCGTCACCGGGGGCACGTTCGACAAGGAGTACGACGAGCTCACCGGGCAGCTCTTCTTCAAGGACACCCACGTCCGGGAGATGCTCCGGCTCGGCCGCAGCGACCTCGACCTCGAGATCCGCACCCTGATGATGATCGACAGCACCGAGATGACCGACACGGACCGGGAGATGATCCTGAAGAGCTGCGTCGAGTCGCCCCACCGCCGCATCGTCGTCAGCCACGGCACCGACACCATGGCCGAGACCGCGCGCTACCTCGGCGGGCGCGTGCGCGACCGGGTCGTCGTGCTCACCGGGGCCATGGTGCCCTACACCTTCGGCAGCTCGGACGGGCTCTTCAACCTGGGCAGCGCCCTGGCCTTCGTGCAGGCGCTGCCGGACGGCGTCTACGTGGTGATGAACGGCCGCTGCTTCCCCTGGGACGACGTGCGCAAGAACCGCTCGACCGGCCACTTCGAGAACACGAAGCCGGCCTGAGCGCCGCGAACGGCGAGCGGGCCCGGCCGGGAGGCCGGGCCCGCTCGCGTCGTGAGGCCGGGGCGCCTAGTCCTGGACCTTCGCGCGGCGCGCGTCGAAGTACAGGAAGCAGCAGAGCCCGAGGAAGAAGACGATCGAGAGGATCTGCGTGACGGGCAGCCCCTCGCTGAAGCCCATGAGCCGCGGCAGCTCGACGTACCGGGCGATGGACAGCGTCTCGCCGGCCACCTCCGGGTCGGGGACGCCGGTCTTGATCAGGTGCAGCAGCGCGCCCAGCACGCCGGCGAGCGCCCCGCCGGCGATGAAACCGCTGGCGATCAGCACGCCGCGCTGCGAGCGGGCCTCCGAGAGCTTCTTGTCCCGGCTCGACCTGCCGACCCAGTGCGAGATCAGGCCGCCGATGAAGAGCGGCGTGTTGATCTGCAGCGGCAGGTACATGCCGATGGCGAAGGCGAGCGGCGGGATGCCCATCATCACCAGCAACACCGACAGCACCAGGCCCACGACGTAGAGCAGCCAGGTCACCGGCGCGTTGTCGAAGATGCCGCTCAGGATGGTGGCGAACAGGTTCGCCTGCGGCGCCGGCACCACCGCGGTGTTCATGAAGCCCGAGACGAACGTGCCCGTGGCCGGGTCGTTGTGGCCGAAGGCCTTGTGGATGAGCAGCACGGTGAGCGCCACGCCGACCGCGGCGAACAGCGTGCCGATCATCTTCGAGAGTTGCTGGTTGCGCGGCGTGGCGCCCAGCCAGTAGCCGACCTTGAGGTCGGTGACGAAGCCGCCGGCCATGGACAGCGAGGTGCAGACCACCGCGCCCATGACGATGGCGGCGTACTTGCCGAACTCGCCCTGCAGCCCCACCGCCACCAGCGCGCTCGAGCCGATGATCAGGGTGACCAGCGTCATGCCCGAGATCGGGTTGTTGCCGGTCATCGCCGTGGCCAGCGCGGCCACGGTCGTGAACAGGAAGGCGAACACGAAGGCGATGGCCAGGCCGGTGAGCGCGATCTGCGGGGCCTTCGCCGCCACCACCGGGTCGCCCTTGGCCAGCAGGATGTAGAAGAAGACGCCGATGGCGATGGCGGTCACGACGATGCCGGCCAGCACCGTGCTCATCTTGAGGTCGCGGTCGGTGCGCGGCACGCGGTCGGCGTGCGCGTGCGGGTGGAAGATCTGCTGGAAGCCGAGCGAGAACGACCGCACGATGGTGGGCAGCGCCTTGACGATGCCGATGATCCCCGCGCCCGCCATGGTGCCGACGCCGATGCGCTGGGCGTAGAGGCGGAAGATCTCGTTGGCGCTCATCTCCGGGATGAACGGGTTGAGCCCGGGCAGCGGCGAAGGCGGGATGGCCAGCGCCGGGATGTGCTGTCCGAAGTGGTAGATGAGGGGCACCATGATCAGGGCCGAGAAGAAGCCGCCGGCGCAGATGATGGCCGAGAAGCGCAGGCCGGTGATGTAGCCGAGGCCGACGATCAGGCTGACCGCGTTGACGCTCACGGTGGCCTTGAACTTCGTGGCCAGGTCCTCCATCACCGGGACGAAGCGGAAGTTCACGATCTCGTTCCACGCCTTCACCGTGACGGCCAGGAAGTCGTAGACGCCGCCGATCAGGGCCGCGACCAGCAGGGTCTTGGCCTGCTCGCCGCCCTTCTCGCCGGTGACGAAGACCTCGTTGATGGCCGTGGCCTCGGGGAACGGCAGCCTGCCGTGCTGCTCCGCGACGAAGTAGCGCCGCAGCGGGATCAGGAACAGCAGGCCGAGGGAGGCCCCCAGCACGGAGACGATGAAGATGGTCAGCAGCATGGACAACGTGCTGGGCGCGACGTCCATGATGTAGAGGGCCGGGAGGGTGAAGATCGAGCCCGCCACGATCAATCCGGAGGCGCCGCCGATGCTCTGGATGATGACGTTCTCGAGGATCGTGTTCTTGCGCTTGAACAGGCCCGAGACCCCGATCGCCAGGATGCTGATGGGGATGGCCGCCTCCATCACCTGCGCGACCTTCAGCCCCGAGTAGGTCGAGGCCACCGCGAAGATGATCACCATGATGATGCCGGTGATCACCGAGCGCACGGTGAACTCGGGAACGCGCGCCGCGGGCGGAACGAACGGCTCGTAGGTCTCGCCCGGCTGCAACTCCCGGTAGGCCGCGGGGTGCAGCTGCAGCGGCCCTCCCTGTCCTGCCTGCTGGCTCGAACTCATGAACGGTCCTCCTGGTGGGTGGGAAACCGCGGGATGCTACCCCAGCGGCGCGGCGCGCGTTCC
>CAZSQE010000124.1:0-6255 GCA_964608905.1 uncultured bacterium
TGCCCAACGGCGACGTGGCCCAGGTCTTCGCCCGGGCGCTCAAGGCGCTCATCGCGAAGCTCGAGCAGCAGAAGTTCGCGAAGACCGAGCGGCCCCGGCCCTGCCGGCCCAGCGAGCACGCGCGTCACATCCCGGCGGACGTGAAGCGCGCGGTGTGGGAGCGCGACGGCGGCCGCTGCACGTTTGTGAGCGAGAGCGGGCACCGGTGCGAGTCATGCACCAGGCTCGAGTTCGACCACGTCGAGGCGGTCGCCCAGGGCGGGCAGGCCACCGTGCAGGGCCTGCGGTTGCGCTGCCGGGCGCACAACCAACTCGAGGCCGAGCGGGCGTTCGGGCGCGACTTCATGAACGCGAAGCGCGACCAGGCGCGCCGGGAGCAGGAGCAGCGCGGGACGGAGGCGCAGCACGCGGCAGCAGTACAGTGTGATTCGAAGGCGCAGTGCGAGGTCGAAGCTCGACGCGACGCGGGTGTGCAGCGGGCCCCGGGCGGGAAGCAGCCGCTGCCCGAGCACGCCGCCGAAGTCGTCCCGTGGCTGCGGACGCTGGGGTTCAAGGCCGAGGAGGCCCGGGCCCTGGCCGCCTGCTGCTCCGACATGGCCGAGGCCACGCTGGAGGAGCGTGTCCGTCATGCGCTCCGGTGCTCTGCGAGGCCCCGGCATGCCGCGATCACGCGCCCGGCGCAGGGCTGACTCGTTCGGCTCGGCGCAGCGCCGGACCACGACGCGCCGGCCGCCGCGCCCGCTGCCGGGGGCAGGAGTGAGGGCGACGGACGGGCCGCCCTCACCGCCGGGCGGTCATCGGTAGATCGTCTTCACCCGGCCCCAGCTGCTCTGCGCCGTCGGAACCACACCGCATGGGCTGCCGTCGCACGTGGTGCCGGCGCCGCCGGGGGAGCCGCCGAGGTACAGGCACTCGCCCGGGTACTGCATCGAGCACTGGCCGTCGGCGGTGCAGCACGCCTGCAGCGTGGGCTGCACCAACTCAACGCTCACGTCGTCGATGTAGTAGTAGGCGCCGCCCGGCCACTGGCCCGGGCCCGGCACGGTGGACGTGCTGGCGTCGTCGCGGAAGCTGCCGATCACGATGTGGTCCTCGCCGCCGGCCGCCACCACCACGCCGCTCACCATCGTCCAGCCCGTGGAGTTGGTCAGGTGCGCGTTGGCCGGGCTCTCCACCTGCGGCGTCACCGGCAGGGCCGCGTAGTTGGGCACCGGGCCCACCGGGCCCACCGAGAGGTGGGCGCCCAGCCGGTCGATCGCCACGATCGAGCTATCGGCCAGCGAGACGTGGAACGACACCAGGTACGGCATGCCCGCCGCCAGCGGGGTCGTGAGCGGCGCCTGCACGTACTCGCGGTAGTCCGGCGCGGCCGAGTACGGGATGATGCCGGCGTAGCCGACGCCGGTGAGGGCGGTCTGGTAGCCCTGCTGGTTCTGGGGCACGTTCACCGAGGGGAACGAGACCGGCGCACAGGCGTTGAAGTAGTCCGAGGTGCCCGTGTTGGGCGAGGCCCACGGCGCGGCCTCGTAGCTCTGGCCGAAGCTGGTGGGGCAGTTCGCGTAGGTCTCGAAGCTCGCGTTGGGGACCAGGTTGACCGCCCGGGCCTGCTGGGGTGTCGCGACGACGGCCCAGAGCAGCACGGTGGCAGCACAGCGGAAAGCCAGCTTCATGAGTCGCTCCTGTCGGCAAGCACGGCCGGGACGACGGCCCCGGATAAGCCGGGCCCCGGGCGGACGGCGGCACGCTCCTTGGATGCGGCAGGACGCGGACGGGCGTGTGGATTCTCGCCCTCCGCCCGCGGCGAGCGCCCGCGGCAGGCCCGGGCGGCGAGCGCCCGCGGCGAGTCCCGCCGCAGGCCCCCGCCCATGTCCTCGCGCGCCGCATCGTTTACACTGCGCGCATGGCTCCCGACCCCGGGCCATCGGCCCCCGCCCGCCTCGCCATCGTCGGCACCGCCGGCCACATCGACCACGGCAAGACCGCGCTCGTCCGCCGTCTGACCGGCGTGGACACCGACCGCCTGCCCGAGGAGAAGAAGCGCGGCATCTCCATCGACCTCGGCTTCGCGCCGCTGGTCACGCCCGCCGGGGTGCACGTCGGCATCGTGGACGTGCCCGGGCACGAGCGCTTCGTCAAGAACATGCTCGCCGGCAGCGGCGGCGTGGACCTCGTCCTGCTGGTCATCGCCGCCGACGAGGGCGTCATGCCGCAGACCCGCGAGCACCTCGCCATCGTGCGGCTGCTCGGGGTCACGCGCGGTGTCGTCGTGCTGACCAAGCGCGACCTGGTCGAGGCCCCGTGGGTGGAAGAGGTGCGCCGCGACGTCGCCACGCTGCTCGCCGGCACGCCGTTCGCCGCCTCGCCCGTGGTCGAGTTCTCCGCCACCACCGGCGCCGGCACGCCCGAACTGTTCGCCGCCATGGACGCGCAGCTCGCCGGCCTGCCGCTGCGCCCCGTCGACGAGCCCGCGCGGCTGCCCGTGGACCGCGTGTTCACCGTCGAGGGCTTCGGCACCGTGGTCACCGGCACCCTGTGGCGCGGGCGCGTCCGCGTCGGCGACACGCTCGAGCTGCAGCCGCGCGGCCTGCCCGTGCGCGTGCGGCGCGTGCAGGTGCACGGCGAGACCGTGGAGGAGGCGCACGCCGGCCAGCGCACCGCCGTGGCGCTGCACGGCGTGGAGCGCGAGCAGGTCGAGCGCGGCGACTGGCTGCTCGGCCCCGGCTCGCTGCGGCCCTCGCACATCCTCGACGTGCGCTTCGAGGCCGTGAGCGATCTCGGGGATGACTGGCCCGCCAACACCCGCGTGCGGTTCCACCTCGGCGCCAGCGAGATCATCGGGCGGCTCGTGCTGCTCGAGGGCGACGGTGTGGCCCCCGGCGCGAGCGCCCTGGCGCAGGTGCGGCTCGAGCGGCCCACCGTGGCCGCGCGCGGCGACCGGTTCGTCATCCGGCGCTACTCGCCCTCGCACACCGTCGGCGGCGGCAGCGTCATCGAGCCCGTGGCGAAGAAGCGCCGCCACGGCGCGCTCGACCAGCTCGCCGTGCGCGAGAGCGGCTCGCTCGAGGCGCGGCTGCTGCAGCTCGTCGAGGCCGAGGCCAACCCCGTCGCGACCCCGCGCCTGGCGCAGGTCGTGGGGGAGAGCCAGCCCGTGACCGCCGCCGCGCTGGCGCGGCTGCTCGAGGAGCACGAGGTCGCGCAGCCCCTGCCCGAGCGGTGGCTCGCGCTGTCCCGCTGGCACGCCGCCATCGAGGCCATCGAGCGCGAGGTGCGCGGCTACGCCGAGAAGTTCCCCGCGCGGTTCGGGGTGCTCAAGGGCGACCTGAAGAGCGGGATGAAGACCGTGCTCGACGCGGCGCTGTTCGACGTCGCGTTCCACGCCCTGGAGGAGGACGGCCGCATCGAGGTGCGCAGCCAGCGCGTGCGCCCCGCCGACACGCCGTGGGAGCCGCCGGCGAAGACCCTGGAGGCGCTCGAGAGGCTGGAGGCCGAGCTGGAGGCCACCGGCATGAGCGTGCCCGAGGTCGCGGCCTGGCAGGCGAAGCTCGGCGCCGCCGCCGCCGACGTGACCGCGCTCGGGTTGTTCCTGGAGCGGCTGGTGCGCGTGAATCAGGACCTGTTCTACACGTCGAGGCAGATGGAGGCGCTGCGGGCGAAGCTCGCCGCGCACTTCGCGAAGAAGCCGGCGCTGAGCATGCCCGAGTTCAAGGAGATGGCCGGCGTGAGCCGCAAGTACTCGGTGCCCCTGCTCGAGCATACCGACCGCGTCGGCTGGACCGTGCGCGTCGGGGACGAGAGGAAGAAGGGAGCGAGGGTCTAGTCCTCGAGCTTGCGAAAGCCTCTACCCAGCAGGTAGGCCCAAGTCTCGTCCATCTCACGCGCTGGCGGTATGTAGATAACAGTGCCGTCACGTCCCCTTGTTAGGAGCACGCGGTATGCATTGACTCTGAGCCGGTGTGGATCCTTGAGTTCCACGGGCCCCCGCTTGTAGCCGCGTGCCAGCGAGTTGTCCCAGCGACCATCCACTCGTCGGAGGTCTGAGCCCCAGCACACGAGCGCCATGTCGAGCTCAAGCCCTTGAGCGCCAAACTCTGTGACACAGGCCGCCAGGCGTCTGCAAGAGAGCGGGCTCTCCCCGCCCTCCGTGTACCAGGGGCCAAGCTTGACGTTCTTGGTCGCCTGGTAGGAGTTGTCGACCCCGTGCGACTCAAGCAGTTTGTCGCGTGATGACGCCAACAACCCATACCGAGCATCGGGTTGTTCCGCATATCGGTCATGCATGTACTGCTTTGCACTCTCAAGGTCTCTTGTGGCCCAGAGGCGGATTCCCGCAAGGGCGTAGCCGCCTGGCGAGCTTGTAGGTTCAGCAACGACGACTTGAGGGGCGCCAACAGCCGGGGTGGCCAGGAGATCCTCAACGAACCCATGGAGCTCAGACGCCGCGTGAAAGCGAAGCTCCGTGTCGAGATTGAGGGCCATGTCCCACTTGGTAGCCAAGTGCCCGCCTGCAAACACCTCCTCGACAAGCGCGGGCGCGTGCACCGTCCAGCGGTTCGGCTCTGCGCACCTCTCCAGAGCCTCTCTCCACTGTACGAGTCCACCCTCTTCACCCAAGTGGATCTCCTGGCCAGAGCCGATCAGACCAACGAGCACCGACCACTCGGGGATGCGTTCACACAGACTGACGAACAACTCAGGCTCCCCCTTCACAAGATCAGGAGCCCACTGCTTGTGTAACCCCTGGACTCTATCCGGCGTGAACGCGCGTTGGGCTTCGTCAAAGACCAAGAGATGCTGAGGCGGGGTGTTTGTGGGCTTGGGTACGTATGAGTCCAGGTAGTCCTTGATATGGCGGACGAAGGTCCGGCCCCCACCTCCCGCGCCCTTGAGGACGTATTGGAGGACTTCGACGAGAGGGCCGTTTCCCGAAAGGTAGAGTCCTGCGGCGGTGGGCTTGCCGCTCGCGCGGGGCACAGCCAAGTCGTCGAGGTAGTGGGCGTGCACTGCTCGCATTCCCACGAGGGTCTTGCCAGACCCGGGTACACCGGTGATCAAGACAAGGTGCCGGGTCTTGGTGCGCGCAGCCTCGTGCGCAATTGCGGCAATTGCGTTCACGGCGGGGTCTGTTGCCGCGCGGGCCTTCCAGACCTCGCGAACCTCCCGCGACTCGAATAGCTCCCGAGCTGCCTGCACCAAGGTGGGCAGCGGCCTGTAGGCGTCACTGGATAGGAAGGCCTCAGCTGTTGGCGCTGTTGCTGTGCTGTCAGCGGTGAGCTTTCGGACTAGGTCGTCCAAAGAGCGGGGGGCCGCAATCCAGACCCCATCGCGCAGGTGCGGCTCGCGCGTCGCCTGGGTTGGTACAAGCACGGCGTGTACTGCGCGCGTTTCGCAGTCTCGGTGGTAGGCCCTGAGGTCCCGCGCATAGGCAGCCGCTTGGTCGAGATCGGCTTGAGAAGGCCAGCTCTTTCCCTTGAGTTCGATTACGACAACTGCATCGGACACCAAGAAGACGACATCCGCTCGACGCGCCTCAAGTGGAAGGCGGTACTCGAGGATTGCGGTGTAGGCCTTTGCGCGGTCTTCTGCCTCAAGGACCTCTCTCGCTTCACGCTGAAGGGCCGGAATGGAATCGTTCCACGCCCGAACCTGGGACTCAGAGGCCCCCTCGACGAATTCCATTAGATGTCGCCGGATTATGTCTAGCGGGGTCTCTCCGAATACCGGGAATCCGCCATCCCAGCCTGCCGTTCGGTCATTGATGCGGGGTCTCCCGTCATTCTCTTCGGAGGTCATTGGCCTCGTTCTCCCTCTCCGGCTCCCGCGGCTTCACCATCACCGTCTTCTCGCGCTCGAGCATCGCCAGGCCTGCCTTCCCGCCCCGGGGCTTCCGCACGTACTTCTTGCGCGTGTAGGAGACGGGCACCTTGCCTGCCGTGCGGGCCTGGGAGTAGAACGCGACCCAGGCGGCGACCTCCTCGATGGTCTGCCTGGACGGCTCGTTCTTGCCCTTGCCGCGCCGCAGCACCACGTGGGAGCCGCTCACCCCGCCGCCGACGTGGAACCAGTAGTCCTCGGGCCGCGCGAGGCGGTGGGTGAGGTAGTCGTTGCCCTCGCTGGTGCGGCCGATGAGCACGTCCCAGCCCTCGGCGGTCTTGAGCCGCCGCGGCTGCAGCTTGGCCGAGGGCGCGCGCTCCTCGCCGGCGGCCACGGCGGCGGGGCGCGGCTCGGCGCTCTTCGGCCGCCCGCCGCCCGCCGCCC
>CAZSQE010000125.1:0-6142 GCA_964608905.1 uncultured bacterium
GGCCCCGACGACCCCGCGTGCGCCCCGGACGAGGTACGCCATGTCGCGGATCCACGCTTCCCTGCTCGCCGCCGTCCTGCTCGTCACCGCCCTCGCCATCACCCCACCACCCGCCGCGGCCGCCTGGCCCCACGACCCGGCCGTGAACGTGCCCGTGTGCACGGCCTCCGGATCCCAGTACAACCCCCGCCTCGCGCCGGATGGCGCCGGGGGAGCCATCGTGGTCTGGTGGGACCAGGCCGGCCGCATCTACGCCCAGCGGCTCTCGGCCGGCGGCGTGCCGCTCTGGACCCTCGATGGCGTCGCCGTGTGCACCGCCGTCGGCTCGCGTGAGCGCACCTCGATCGCACCGGACGGCGCGGGCGGGGCCGTCATCGCCTGGCAGGACGTGCGCAACTACGTCCACAGCGACATCTACGTCCAGCGCCTGTCCGCCGACGGCGTGGCGCAGTGGACGGCCGACGGCGTGGCCCTGTGCACCGCCGCGGGCGACCAGCGCACCGCCGCGCTCGTCGGGGACGGCAGCGGCGGCGCGGTCGTGACCTGGCTCGACTACCGGGCCGGCAATGCCGACATCTACGCGCGGCGCATCTCGGCCTCGGGTGTGCCCCAGGGGACGGCCGACGGCGTGGCCCTGTGCGACGCGACCAACGACCAGACGTATCCCGTCATCACCACCGACGGCCGGGGCGGGGCCATCGTCGCCTGGACCGACGCCCGCACCCCCTCCTACCTCGACATCTACGCGCAGCGGCTCCCGGCATCCGATTCGCCCGCCTGGACGGACGACGGCGTGGCGGTGTGCACCATGGGCCTCCACCAGGACAACGCCACGATCGCCTCCGACGGCGCGGGCGGAGCCATCGTCGTCTGGAGGGACGCCCGCTCCGGAACCGACATCTACGCCCAGCGCGTCAGCGGCGCGGGGGTCCCGCAGTGGACGACCGACGGCGTCGTCCTCGGCACCGGCGCGGGTTTCCGCAGCAACCCGGTCGCCGTGCCGGACCTCGCCGGCGGCGCCATCGTCGCCTGGTACGACATGCGCGGCGCCGATTCGGACATCTACGCCCAGCGCGTGTCCTCCGCCGGGACGGCCCTCTGGACGGCGGGCGGGCTGCCCCTCTGCACCGCGACGGGCGGGCAGTACTACCCGAGGATCGCCGCGGATGGCGCCGGCGGGGCGATCGTCGGCTGGTACGACGAGCGCACGGGCGAGGCGAACGTCCATGCGCAGCGTCTCACGGCGGGCGGCGCCCCGTTGTGGACCGCCGACGGCGTGGCGGTGTGCACCGCGCTCGGCGCACAGACGGAGGTGGTGGTCGCCTCCGACGGCGGCGGCGGGGCGATACTCACCTGGTACGACGAGCGGCCCGGGACCGACGTCTACGCTCAGCGCGTGGACCGCTGGGGCTACCTCGGCGCCGAACCGGTCATCGTCAGCGCGCGCGACGTCCCCAACGACCAGGGTGGGCGGGTGAAGGTCTCGTGGGACGCGAGTCCGCTGGAGAACGACCTGCTGTACGAGAACATCGACTCGTACCGGGTGTACCGCTCCGTGCCGCCGGGCACCGCGGCACTGGCGCTGGCCTCGGGTGTCGCGATCGAGGAGGCCGGCCTTCCCGCGCTCGACGGCGTTTGCGACCGCCTGCTCGTGACCACGCAGGGAGCGCTGACCTACTACTGGGAGTACGTCGCCACCGTGACGGCCGACCACCTGCCGGGCTACAGCTACGTCGTTCCCACCGCGGGCGATTCGATCGCGGGCTCGAACCCGCTCACGCTCTTCATGGTCCAGGCTCGCAGCGCCGGCGGCGCCCAGTGGTGGAATTCGGCCCCCGACTCGGGCTACTCGGTGGACAATCTCGCGCCCGAGGCGCCGGCGCTCTTCACCGGCGAGTACGCCAGCGGCACCGCGACCCTGCACTGGGCGGTCAGCGCGGCCCCCGATCTCGCCGAGTACCGGCTCTACCGCGGCAGCGACGCCGACTTCGTGCCGGGGCCCGGCAACCTCGTCGTGGCTCAGGCCGATACCGGCTACGCGGACGTCGCCGGCGCCCTCTACTACTACAAGCTCTGCGCCGTGGACGTGCACGGCAACGCAGGCCCATACGTCACGCTGCTGCCCTCGGGCACGACGGACACGCCCGGGACCCCATTGCCGCGCGCGGTCTTCCTCGCGGCGCCCGCGCCGAATCCCGCCCGCGGCGCGACCACGCTGCGCTTCGGCCTGCCGCGCGAGGCGCGCGTCGAGTTGGCGCTCTACGACCAGCAGGGACGCCGCGTGCGCTCGCTGATCGCCGGCACGCAGCCGGCGGGCGAGCGGACGATCACCTGGGACGGCTGCGGCGAGGGCGGGCGGGCGCTGCCCGCCGGACTCTACTTCGTGAGGCTGGCAGTCGAGGGCCGCACGCTCGTCTCGCGACTCGCCGTCATCCGTTAGGACGCGCCCCCCGACGAAGGAGGCCACCCCGACGGGGCGGCCTCCTTGGTTCGCGCCACCCGCGGTCTACCGGACGCGCGCCACGCGTCGCGTGACCGCGCTTCCTCCCGCCTCGAGCCGCGCGAAGTAGAGCCCCGGCCCCGCGTCGCCGCCCTCCCACTCCGCCTCGTGCGGGCCGGCGGGAAGCACGCCGTCGACGAGCACGGCGACCCGGCGGCCGGCGACGTCGTGGACCGCGAGCCGGGCGTGTACGGCCGCCGGCAGCGTGAAGCGCAGGGCGACCGCGCCGCGCGCCGGGTTGGGCGCGGGCGGGGCGAATCCGAGCCCGCCCGCCGCCGCGGGCGGCGCGTCCGCGGTGAGCACCGCGGGCGAGATGCGGATGACCTGTCCCTGCGCCACCGAGCCACCCGGCCTGGAGAACGACTCGCCCGCGCCGGGGTCGGCCACGTAGAGCGCGCCGTCGGCGCCGAAGGCGAGGCAGTTCGAGCCGGCCAGGTTGGCGAAGCCGGTGGCGAAGACGCTCACCGCGCCGGCGGCGGTGACGCGCAGCACGCGCTCGTTGACGATGTCGGCCGCGAACAGGTCGCCGCCGAAGCGCCCACCGGTGTCGAACGCCAGCGCGCCGGCCCGGAGCAGCAGCGCGCTCTGCACCACGGTGCTCACCGCGCCCGCCGGGGTGACGCGCGCGATGCGGCCGGGCCCGTCGGCGCCCGTGCCCAGCGAGGTCAGGTCGCAGTCGCCGACGAAGAGGTCCGTGCCCCAGGCGCCGCCGGGGCCGAAGGCCAGGCCCTCGCCGCCCTTCACGCCGGCGGCGAAGGTCTCGTAGGCGTCGCCGGCCGCGGTGGTGCGCACGACGCGGTCGTTGGCCGGGTCGCAGAGGTAGAACCGGTCGAGGAAGTCGCCGCTCCCCGCCGCCAGCGCGCCCGTGGTCGTGGGGCCGGCGGCGCCGATGGACTGGCTCGTCATGCGGAACGCGTCCGCCGTGAACAGCCCGGCCGCGTCCGCCACGGCCAGCCCCCCTCCGGCCGTCCGCGCCAGGGCCTCGGGCCTGGTCCAGCGCGAATCGCCGAGGTGGTGGCCGAGGTCGCCGCCCAGCGTGAGCTCGAAGAGCCGCTCGCGCCCGGCGTCGGCGACGAGCAGCACGTCGGGCCCGAGCCACGGCGCCGGCAGGATGCCCTCCGGCGCGGTCAGGTTCTGGCGCGCGATGCGGTCGGCCACGTAGCCCGCGGGCACGGAAACGCCGGTCGGGTAGGCGACGGTGCGGAAGCGGGCGTCGAAGCGCGCCGGCAGGCGGGTGCCGTCCGTCGCCACCAGGCTCGTGTCCAGCGCCCAGCCGTACGTCAGGCCGCCGGTCCACGGCTCGCGGGGGAAGTAGCGCGCCTCGCGGCCCGCGACCTGCCAGGCGCCGGGGGCGGCGGGCGAGATCGCGAACGCTCCCGCGAGCCGCAGCGGGTCCACGGCCCGGTCGAAGACCACGCGCAGCGGCGACCAGCGGTCGTTCACGGCGCGGTCGTGGGCGGGCGAGACGCTCTCGACGTGCAGCACGTCGGCGGCGGGCAGCGTGGCGGCCCGCGCGGCCAGCGTCTCGTAGATGCGGGCGCCGCGCGCCGGCAGGCGCACGGTCAGGCTCCCGCCCGCGCCCACCACGTCCACGTACGCGGGCTCGAGCGCGTCCACCAGCACCGTGCCCGCCGGCCACGCCGTGCTCACCACCCGCGTCAGCGGCGCGTTCGCGCTGTTCACCGCCACCAGCGCGCTGTCCGTCCCGCTCTCGCGCCGGTAGGCGTAGAGGCCCGGGCCGGATGTCTCGGCGTACAGGTCGGTCGTGGTCCCGCGCCGCAGCGCCTCGTGCCGCCGCCGCGCCTCGACGATGGCGCGCACGCGCCGGAAGAGCCGGTGCGCCAGGTCGTAGTTGTCGCCCAGCGACGGGCCGAAGTTCCACTGCCCCGCCCACATGTCCTCGCGGCACCACGGGTCGCCGCCGCCGTCGAAGCCCTGCTCGGTGCCGTAGTAGAGGATGGGCACGCCGCGCGAGGTCAGCAGCCAGGCCAGAGCCGCCTCGAGCCGGCTCTCGTCCTGGTCGGCGATCCCCGCGCCGAGGAAGCGCGAGTTGTCGTGGTTGTCGAGGAAGGTGGTGAGCCGCTCGCGCGTCGAGGCGTCGTACTCGTCGAGGTTCGCGGTGCGCGCCGGCAGGGCGGCCGGCGGGTCGGCGTAGGCGAACACGCCGTTGGCGGTGAAGTAGAGCGGGTAGTGGAGCATCGAGTCGAACTTGTAGGCGCCGCCGCCCACCGTACCCGTGTAGGAGCCCACCGCGGCGTCGTCGCCGTCCCAGACCTCGCCGAACATGAGGAAGTGGGTCTTGCCGCGGGTGGCGGCGTAGAGCCGCACCGCCGAGCACCACTCGCTCCAGAAGCCCATCTCGACGTGCTTGACGGTGTCCACCCGGAAGCCGTCGCAGTCCGTGCTGTCGATGAGGAACTGCGCCGCCTGGAGGAGCGCGGCGCGCACGGTCGCGTCCTCGGTGCGCAGGTCGTTGAGCCCGAAGAGCTGCCCGAGGATCTGCTCGGGGTCGGAGTAGTCCCCGATGTCACCGTAGGGGTGGAACTTCGTCAGGTCGTCGAAGACCCCGGCGAAGCGCTTGTTCGCGTCCGCCCACCGCAGGGCGTAGCCCGCCGGGTACCTGTAGGCCGGCCAGCTGGAGTCCGAGCTGGTGATGAGCTTGCCCATGTGGTTGCAGACGACATCGATGATCACGCGGATGCCGCGGTCGTGCGCCGCCTGGACGAAGGCACGCAGCTCGGCCAGCGTGCCGAAGTGCGGGGCGATGGAGAGGAAGTCGCGCGCCGCGTAGCCGTGGTACTCGGCGTTGGCGTTGAGCACGACCGGCGCGATCCACACCGCGTCCACGCCGAGGTTCACCAGGTAGTCGAGGCGCGCGGTCAGCCCGGCGAAGTCGCCGCCGTGGATGCGGTAGCCGTCGGCCGGGGCGTAGTTGCCCTCGACGGCGTCGTTGGCGGTCGAGCCGTTGGCGAAGCGGTCGGTCACCACCTGGTAGAGCACGAGGTCCCGCCAGTCGGCCGGGGACGGCGTGCCCGCCGGCGCCGGCGGCGGCGCCCCGAGCAGGGCCAGCACGCCGACGACGAGCGCGACGGCCACCCGGGCCCGGGTGGTCCCCGCCGGTCGCGCGGTCTCCGCCCGTTGACCCCCCCGCGGGGCCCCTCTAAAATCAAGGGGTTCTCGCCCCCGAAGACACCCGACGGGCCCGACCTGCGACCTGGAGCTTGCCATGCGATTCCCCCGCGCCCTCGCCTTCCTCACCTCGGTCGTCCTCCTGGGCACGTCCCTCACCCTCACCGCCTCGGCCGCCCTCCCCCCGCGCGCCCGGCTGCTGCTCGACCGGGCCGACGCCTGGCCCCGCGGCTCGGTGGTGGCCGTCGGCCAGGTCCGCACCGGGGCCGGGGCCCTCGAGAGCGCGGCCGACATCCTTGCATTGTACTACGATGCGGGCGAGGACCTCACGTTCCGCGTGAGCCTCGTCGCGCCGGTCGGCATCCACGACCGCGTGGACCACTTCACCCGCGAACGGGTGCGGGCGGTCCTGCTGCTGGACGAGGGCACGGGCCGCAACGCCGACCTGCCCGCGCCGCTGCGCGGCCCCGCCCCCTTCGCCTGGGACCGCATGGTCGTGCTGGAGCCGGGCGA
>CAZSQE010000126.1:0-6140 GCA_964608905.1 uncultured bacterium
CCACCGTGCGGCGCCGAGCCCGCAGCGGGTGCGCCGCACGGTGGTGCTCGCCACGGCGCTGGCGGCGCTCGTGCTGGCGCAGAACCTGGCGGTCTACCGCGTCAAGGTGCTGCCGCAGGTGCACTCGTTCAGCGCCGGGCTGCGGCAGAGCCTGATCCCGATGGGGCGGTGGATCGAGCGGCACACGCCGCCGGACGCCATGGTCGCCGCGCCCGACATCGGCGCGCTCGGCTACTTCGGTCACCGCCGCATCCTCGACCTCGGCGGCCTGGTCACGCCGGCGATGGTGCCGCACCTGCTGCGCGAGTCGCCCGAGGAGGCGACCGCGAACTTCCGCTTCGCCTCGTTCGCGCGGCCCGGCTACATCCTGGACCGCGGCCCGCGGCCCGACGACCTGCGGCTGCGCAGCCGCTACGCGGCGGCGCTCACGCCGCTGCGCCTGGCGAGCGTGCCCAACCTGGGCATCGCCCGGCCGCTGCCGGCCTACTACACGCTCTACCGCGTGGACTGGGCGGTGGTCGACTCGCTGGGGCTCCCCGCCCCGACGGGCCGGAATCGTTGAACGTGCACGTCTGTGCAGTCCACCGGCGCCTGGAAGACTGATCCCGCTCGATAAATTCTTTTGACTTCAATGCCATCGCCACCTACATTGCGCGGGTCGTGGGATGAAGCGGTGTCGCGCGGCATGAAATGGCAAGTCGAAGGGGAGCGAAGGGACCGGGAGATGGCCTCGTTCTACGGCACCGAGAAAGGCAAGCTCGACCCCAAGCGGCGGTTGAGCGTCCCGCTCTCGCTGCGTCGCGACTCCTCCTCGAAGAAGCCGCACGACCGCTTCTTCCTGAAGTACGGCAGCGAGCGCTGCCTGCAGCTCTACTCCGTCGAGGACTGGAAGGTGATGGAGGAGAAGCTCGGTCGGCTGCTGAAGGGCGACCGCGAGGACCGCGACTTCGTGTTCAAGTTCCTCGAGGACGCCTGTTGGGTGACGGTGGACGGCCAGGGACGGATCACGATCCCATCGTCACTGCAGGACCGCGCAGGTCTCGGCATGGATGTCGTCCTGCGCGGCGTCATCGGCTACATCGCGATCTGGAGCGCGGAAGCCTACGGCGAGAAGAAGGCCGTGCTGGACGACGACGCGCTCGCCCGCCTCGAAACCTTGAAGCTCAGGGACTGACCATGGTCGCGCGACCGCAGGGTGACGAGGACCGCATCGCCGTTGCGCTCAACCTCGAGTTGAGCGCCGGCCGGCACGGGGCCTCGGCGCGCATCGAGCTGCGCGAGCGCGCCGCCGGCCGCGTCGTCCACTTCGCGCTGCGCGGCTGGCTCGACCGCGTCGCCGTGCTGCGGCTCGGCCGCACGCTCGAGGAGCTGGGGGAGCGCGGCATCGAGCAGCTCCTGCTCGACTGCGCCCAGGTCCGCCACATCGACTACCGCGCGGTGCCGCTGCTGATCGAGGCCCTCGACCGCTTCGAGAGCCGCGCCGGCGGCGCCGTGGTCTGCGGGCTGTCGGCCTACCTGCGCGACCTGTTCCGCCTCGCCGGGTGCGAGGCGCGGCTGCGCTGCTGGCCGTCCGCGGCGGAACTGCTGGCGGCCCCGGCCGGGACCGAGTCGGGCCGTGAGTACGCGTCATGAGCCGGTCCTGCTCGCCGAGACGCTGCGCTGGCTGCGCAACGGGCCCGGGCTCTACCTGGACGCGACGCTGGGGGACGGCGGCCACGCCGAAGCGCTGCTCGACGCCGAGCCCGGCGCGCGGCTGCTCGGCTGCGACCGCGATCCCGCGGCGCTGGAGCGCGCCGGCGGCAGGCTGACGAGGTTCGGGACGCGCGTGCGCCTCGCCCACGCGACGTTCCGGGAGGTGCCGGACGCGCTGACCGCGGCCGGAGGCGAGAGGTTGGTCGGAGCTCTGTTCGATCTCGGCCTGTCGTCGGGGCAGATCGACGACGCGGCGAGAGGGATGAGCTTCACTCAGGACGGGCCGCTCGATCTACGGATGGATCCCTCGCGCGGCAGGACGGGCGCGGAGCGGCTGCGGCAGGTGGAGGTGGATGAGCTGGGCGCCGTGCTGCGAGAGCACGGTGACGTGGCCGGGGCCCGGGTACTCGCGCGGGCCCTGGTCACCGAGGCCCGGCGGGGCGGGCTGGAGACCACCCGGGCGCTGCGGGACGTCGTGGACCGCGCGGCCGGCGGGAGCCCCCACCCGAGGCGGTATGCGCAGGTGTTCCAGGCGCTGCGCATCTGGGTCAACGGCGAGGCCGAGGACCTCGAGGCGGCGCTCGAGTGGTTGCCGGAGCGGATGGGGCCCGGCGGGGTGGTGGTCACCCTCGCCTACCACTCCGGCGAGGATCGCAGGATCAAGCGGGCGCTGCGCGGCCCGGTCGGCACACGGTTCGCGCGGCGGCTGCCGGACATACCCGGGGCGCGGTCTCCCGAGAGGCCGTGGGAGGAGCTCACACGGAGGGTGGTGACACCCTCGCCTGCCGAGAGGGAACGGAATCCCCGGGCGCGCAGCGCCCGCCTCCGCGCCTTCCGGAGAGTGGGATGATGGACAAGGTGGTTCGTCGGTCAGCGGCAAGGTGGCGCGTCCCCGAACGGCGCGCGCTGCGGCCCGAGCTGTGGGCGATGGCTCTGGCCGTGGTCGGGGTGCTCCTGGTCGAGGTGTGGCAGAGCTCGCGCATGGCGGAGCTCTGCCTCGACCTCGCCCGCAACCGTACGGAGGTCCAGCAGGCGCAGGCGCGGCTCGAGTACCTGCAGGCCGAGCTCGACCGCCGCACCACCCTCGCGAACCTCGCCCCGCAGGCAGGTTTCCTGGGGCTGGTTCCAGCCGACGACCAGCAGATGGTCCAGCTTCCGCCCGAGTACCTGGCGGCGGCGGACCCGCGGACGGGACGGGATTCCCGTCCGGCGCTGGCGTGGGCGGAAAGGGTCTCCCGCGTCCTCGTGCCGGAAGCCACGGCCCGCGGCCGCGACCGGACGAACTGAAGGCGAGCAGTCCATAGGAGCGACCGGATCCAAGGACCGGCCGCACCACCGCACCGCGCTTGTGGAGGCCCGGCGGTCTGCGTGAACCGCCGTTCCACGGAGGGAAGGAGTTGGCCCACAGGGAAATGCGCAGGAGTCGGGTGCTGGTGGCTGCGGCCGGTCTGTTCCTCGGCCTCCTCGTCCTGTGGCTGCGGGTGGGATGGCTGCAGGTCGCGCTGCACTCCCATTACGCCGGCCGCGCCGAGGTCAACCAGGAGCAGCGTGTCCTGGTGCGCCCGGTGCGGGGTGAGATCCTCGACCGGCACGGGCGGCCGCTGGCGCGCGACCTGATGACCGTCTCGATCTCGGCCGCGCCGCGCGAGATGCGGGACCCGGCGGCGGTGGCCCGCGGCCTGGCGAAGCTGCTCCACCTCGACGCCCGCCGGCTGGCCGCGCAGTTCCGCGCCCACCCGCGCTTCGTCTGGGTGGCGCGCCGGCTGCCCCCGGCGGTGGGCGAGGAGGTGGCGGCGCGCCGCTGGCGCGGCGTGCACCTGTCGGTCGAGACGCAGCGCGACTACACGCTGGGCGCCGCCGCGGCCGAGATCGTCGGCCGCACCGACCTCGACAACACCGGCGTCGACGGGCTCGAGCTGCAGCTCGACGACGAGCTGCGCGGGCGGCCCGGCTGGTCCACGCTCTTCCGCGTCGGCAGCCACCGCACCGTCGGCCTGCCGCGCGGGCTGCGCCGCGACCCCACCGACGGCAACGTCGCGGTGCTGACCCTCGACGCCGACCTGCAGGGCATCGTCGAGCACCACCTGCGCCGCGCCGTGGACTCGCTGCGCGCGGTGCGCGGTTTCGCCCTGTTCCTCGACCCGCACTCCGGCGAGATCCTCGCCTCGGTGTGCGTGCCCCACCTGCCCCCGGGCAAGGCGCGCAACTGGCCCTTCACCGACCAGTACGAGCCCGGCTCGACCTTCAAGATGGTGGTCGCGGGCACGGCGCTGGAGGAGGAGATGGCGCGCCCCGGGCAGTACTTCGCCTCCGGGCACGGCCGCGTCCAGGTGGCGCCCGACTGCCGCTTCGCCGACAGCCACGAGGCCGACGGCTTCACCTTGCACGACGCGGTCCGCTACTCGAGCAACATCGTGATGGGCAAGCTCGGCATGATGGTCGGGCCGCAGCGGCTCTACCGCTACGCCACCGCGCTGGGGTTCGGCAGCCTGACCGGCGTGGATTTCCCCGGCGAGACCCCGGGCCGGCTGCGCCGCCCCGAGCACTGGTCGGCGCGCTCGTGCCCCACCATCGCCATCGGCCACGAGATCGCGGTGACGCCGCTGCAGCTGACGCTCGCCTACGCCGCCGTCGCCAACGGCGGCGTGCTCATGGAGCCGCTGCTGGTGCGCGAGATCCGGTCCCCCGACGGCGAGGTGCTGCGCCGCGCCGCGCCGCGCGCCGCGCACCGCGTCTTCAGCCCCGCCACCACCGCCGCCCTGCGCACGATGCTGACGGCGGTGGTGGACAGCGGCACCGCCCGCGCCGCGCGCATCCCCGCCCTGCGGGTGGCCGGCAAGACCGGCACGGCGCAGAAGTACGACCCCGCCAGCGGCACGTACGGCCGCGGCATGTACCTGTCGTCGTTCGTGGGCTTCGCCCCGGTCGAGCAGCCCGCCGTGGTCGGCATCGTCGTCATCGACGAGCCGCACAGCCGGCACTACTACGGCGGCGAGATCGCCGCCCCGGTCTTCCGCCAGGTGCTGCTCGACCTGCGCCGGCGGCCGGACGGGCTGCTCGGCACGGGCGCGACGCAGGTGGCGGCGCGCCCGCCCGCGCCGGCGCCGGTCGTGGTGCCCGACCTGCGACTGCTGCCGGCGCGCGAGGCCGAGCGCCGGCTGGTCGGGCAGGGCCTGCGCGCCCGCTTCGAGGGCGCCGGGCCGCGCGTGCTGGCGCAGGAGCCGGCCGCCGGGCAGGCGGCCGAGCGCGGCGCGCGTGTGACCGCCTGGCTGGCCGCGCCCGCCGACTCCGGCGCGGGCACGCTGCCCGACCTGACCGGGCTGCCCCTGCGCGAGGCGCTGCGCCGGCTCGGGCGGCTGCAGGTGCAGGCGCGCATCACCGGCCGCGGCCTGGTCGTGCGGCAGTCGCCCGCGCCCGGCACACCGCTGGCGCCGCGCGGCGAGTGCCGGCTCTGGTGCGAGCCGGGCGTGGTGCAGACCGCCCTGCCCGGGCCCGCGCGCGAGGCGGGGGCCGCCGGCGGACCGGCCGGCCGGCCGCTGGCCGTGGCCGTGCGGGGGCGGCCGTGACCCTGCGCGGGCTGCTGGCGGCGATGGGGGCGACGGCCTCCGCCGGCGACGCGGACCGGGAGGTGCTGCGCCTCGCCTCCGACTCGCGCCGGGTGGAGCCCGGCGACCTGTTCTTCGCGCTCGCGGGCCTGCGCCAGGAAGGGCGGGCCCACGTGCGTCAGGCCCTCGCCGCCGGGGCGGTGGCGGCGGTGGTGGAGCAGGGATTCGCGGACGAGCCGGGCCCGCTCGTGCGGGTCGCCGAGCCGCGCCGCGCGCTGGCCGAGGCGGCCGACCGCTTCCACGGCAGCCCCTCGCGGGAGCTGACCGTGGTCGGCCTCACCGGCACCAACGGCAAGACGACCACCAGCTGGATGCTCGAGTCGGTCTTCCGCGCCGCCGGGCTCGAGCCGGGGCTGGTCGGCACCACCGGCATCCGCTTCGGCGGCGGGACGCGGCCCAACCCCTACACCACGCCGGAGGCGCACGAGCTGCAGGCGCTGCTGCGCGGCATGGTCGACGCCGGGGTGCGCGCGGTGGCGCTCGAGGTGAGCAGCCACGCGCTGGTGCAGCGGCGGGCCTACGGCGTGGCCTTCGCCGCCGTGGTGTTCACCAACCTGACCCGCGACCACCTCGACTACCACGGCTCGATGGAGGCCTACCTCGACGCCAAGCGGATGCTCTTCGACGGCCGCAACGGGCCGCCCGCGGGCCGCGCGGCCACCGCGGTGGTGAACGCCGACGACCCGCGCGCCGGCGCGGTGCTCGAGGCGGCGCGCCGCGGCGGGCTGCGCGCGCTGCGCTACGGCGCCGCCGCCGGCGCCGACGTGCGCGTCACCCGCGTCGAGGCGGTGCCGGGCGGGCTCGCCGTCGGGCTCGAGGCGGGCGCGACGCACGAGCTGTGCC
>CAZSQE010000127.1:0-6133 GCA_964608905.1 uncultured bacterium
GCCCGTGTCCCGTGCCGCCGCCGCCGGGCGCCGGGGCGTCCTTCGTCCAGGCGGCGTAGCTCGCGGGATCGAGCGGGTCCGCGCCGCCCCCGTCTGCGGTCGAGGCGTGGATGACGGGCAGGATGCGCGTCGTGCCCCCGGCCGCGCAGGCCTCGAGCAGGGCCGGACCGGCGTAGAGGTCGGGCTGCAGGAAGCAGCGGAAGAAGCGCTCGAACTCGGCCTCCTCGACCCCCTCGAGCAGGCGCAGGCCGGCGATGCGCCGCCGCGCCAGCTCCTGCACGAGCGCCTGGTGGAAGCGCAGGTTCGCGGCCCGCACCGGCAGGCGCACACCGTTCAGGTAGAGGTCGTCGTCGAGCGAGACCAGGACCGCCTCGTGCGTCTCGGCGAAGGCCGGCTGCAGCGCCTCGACGAAGGTGCGGAGCTGCTGCCGGAAGACCTGGTTCTCGACGTGGTAGGAGCGGCCCACCCGCACCAGCGCCAGCAGGCGCATGACCAGGTCCTGCCCGCAGGCGCGCAGGCGCTCGTCGGCGGGGCGCACGGCGGCGCGCTCCGGCGCGCTCACGGACGCCCCCGCGCGCCGAGTGCTTCGAGCGCGGCCGCGCGCACCGCCTCGCCGCGGGCGCGGACCGCCGCCTCGAGCGCGGCCATGGCCTTCGGCGTGCCGATGCGCCGCAGGGTCCGCGCGGCGGCCGTGCGCGACAGGCTGCGGCGGGCGAGCCAGCCGCCGCGGTGCAGCAGCTCCTCGAGCGGTGGCACCGCGCGGTCGTCGGCGATCTCGCCGAGGGCGCCGAACAGCGCGCGCTGGTTGTCCTCGGCGCGCGACTCGAAGTCGGGCGCGGCGAGGCAGGCCAGGACGGCGCGCACCGTGCGCGGGTCGGGCTCGCGGGTCAGGACGTTGAGCACCGCCGAGAGGAGCTGGGGGTCGCCCGTGTCCAGCTGCTCGAGCAGCATCGGCGTGCGCGCCTCGGCCGGCAGGGAGCCCAGCGCCTGCACGAGCTGGCGGCGCACGCGCGGCTCGGGGTGGCGCGAGACCGCCTGCAGCAGCGGGGCGACGGCCGGGCCGCCGATGTGCCCGAGCACGGACACCACGTTGCGCACCACGTGCCAGCGCGGGTCGAGCAGCCAGGGCGCGAGCAGCTCGGGGGCCTCGGCGCAGAGGTAGCACAGGGCGGTCACCGTGGCGGCCCGCACCCGCGCCCGGTCCGAGCGCGCCATGACGTCCACGCACAGTCCGACCGCGGGCGTGCCCAGCCCCACCACGAAGGCGGCGAAGCGGCTGAGGTCCTCCGGGTCGCCCTCGTCGAAGCGCTCGGTGATCGCCTGGGCGTCGAGCGCGCCGAGCGCCGCCGCCAGCTCCGCGCCGGCCAGCTCGCGCCCGGGGTCCACCTCGTTGAGCAGCTCCAGCGCCCGCGTGGCCTCGGCCCACGCCGTCTCGCGCAGCGCCGCCGCCAGCCAGGTGACGGTCGAGCGCGCCAGTGCGCGCCGCATGTCGTCCGAGTCGTCCAGCTCCCGCAGGCCGCGCAGGAAGCCGGCCGCCTGCTCGGGCCAGGGGACGGCGGCCTCCTCCTCCCACCCGGCGAGGAAGTCGCGGCGGGCCGCGTCGGCGCCCGGCGCGAGCCGGGCGAAGGCCGCGGGCACGTCGGCGGCCGTGTCGGGCAGCTCCCAGTCGTCGAACGTGTCGCGGTGCAGGCCCTGCGCCCCGGCCGCCTGGCCGAGCTCGGCGCGGATCTCGGAGCCGCTCGGGGTGTCGGCGTACGCCTGGCCCCGGGGGTCAGGGGCCTCCGCCGCCCCGCCGCCGGCCCCGGCCGAGAGGAAGATGGTCTGCTCGAGCGGCACGGCCTCGAGCCGCACGTGGGCGAGGTTGGCCTGCCACAGCAGGGTGACGATGTCGTCCGGCGCGTCGCTCCCGCCGGCGGCCGCGCGCAGGATGCGCACGAGGGACTCCACCTCGGCGCGCGGCGCGCCCTCCAGCAGGGTGATCCGCCGCACGCCGTCGCGGTAAAAGAGGAAGGGAAGCTGGTCGGTGACGCTGCGGGCCGGCCCGTCGCCGTCGCCGCCGCCGGCCGCGGCGGTGACGACCGGCTCGTCGCCGAGGAACACCTGCGTGGGCGAGAAGCGCAGCGGCCAGCCGCCCTGCGCCTGCAGCAGCGCCGTCAGCTCGGTGGTGACCGCCTCCTGCGTCGCGGCCACCACGGGGTTGTCGCCCCGGTAGAGCCGGAACACGCGCAGCGCCCGGGCAAGCTGCCGGAACCACGCGGCGGCAGCCTGCGCCTCGGGCGAGAGATCGCGGACGGCGGGTGTTCCGGATGGGGACAACCTGGCCCTCCATGGTCCAATGGGCCGGCTCCTCCGGTCGGCTGTCCGGGGTGCGCCGGTCCCATCCGGTGGTGGCTTTCGCCCGGTTATCGGCACTTTACCGGGCCGGATTGAGGCCCGCCGGGCCCCGCGCGGGGGCCCCGCGCCTTGACTCGGGAGCCTCCCTTCGCGTAGTCTGCGCCGTTCTTTACCGCCGCAAACCCCTGTGCAATCGAGGTATCCCAGCCCATGAAGCGCACCTACCGCCCCCGCAATCGCCACCGGAAGAAGACCCACGGCTTCCGGGCGCGCATGAAGACCAAGGGCGGCCGCAAGGTGCTCGCTGCCCGGCGCAAGACGGGCCGCAAGCGCCTGACCGTCTCGAAGAAGACCAAGTAGCCTGGACCATCCGGGCTGGAACGCGGCGCGTCTCCCCTTGAGGTCCTCGCTTGCGGACCCCGGGTCCGCCACGGCGGCCTGGCCCGCCTGCGTCATCCGCCCGGTCGCGCAGGCGCCGGGTTCTGCGAATGGCCTGGACGCACTCCGCCCGAGGAGCGCCGGTCCGATGCCGATGACCGATGACCGCCGCGAACGGCTGACACCCGAGCACCGCCTGACCACGCCGCAGCAGCACGCGGCGGTCCGGGAATCGGGCGTGGCCCACCGCGGCCGCTTCTGCCTCGCGATCGCGCTCGAGCGTCCCGGGGAGCCGACCCGCTTCGGCTTCGTCGCCAGCCGCCGGGCCGTGGGCGGGGCGGTGCAGCGCAACCGCGCCCGCCGCCGCCTGCGCGAGTTGGTGCGCCGGCGCTGGCCGCGGCTGGCCGAGCGCGGCCACTGGGTGGAGTTCATCGCGCTGCGCGCGGTGCTGACCGCGCCGCACCAGGAGCTGGCGACCGAGGTGGAGCACCTGCTGACGCGGGCCGGCGTGCTCGCGCCCGTGCGCCCGCGGGGGCCGCTCGGCCATGCGTAGCCTGCTGCTGCTGCTCGTCCGGTTCTACCAGGTGGTGTTCGCGCCGGCATTCGGCGGTTCGTGCCGGCACATGCCCTCGTGCTCCGAGTACGCACGGGAGGCCGTCATCCGTCACGGCGCGGCGCGGGGTTCCTGGCTGGCCCTGCGGCGTCTCGCGCGCTGCCACCCGCTCGGCACGAGCGGTTACGACCCGGTGCCCTGACCATGGATCGACGCACGATCGTCATCGTCGCCCTGCTGCTGCTGCTCATGCTGTTCTACCACCCGCTGCTCAAGCTGGCCGGGCTGGGAAGCTACCTGGAGCCGCAGCGCCAGCCGGTGCCGGCCGCGGTGGACACGACCCGCGGCGGCGCGCCCGCCGCCGCCCCGCCCGCCGCGGGGGCGCCCGCGCCGGCCGCGCGGGCCGGCGACACGACGGTGACCCCGCCGGCGGCGCTCGCCGCCGTCACCGCCCCGGCGGTGTCGGCCTCGGGCCTCACCTCGGCCCCGGGCGTGGCCGAGACGACGTTCGTGCTCGAGACCGACCGCTACCTCGCCCGGTTCTCGAACCGCGGCGCGCGCCTCCTCTCGGTCGAGCTCAAGCGCTATGTCACGGCCCACGGCGCGTCGGCGAAGGACGGCAAGCCGTTGCGGGTCCCGCACGGGCGCGAAGTGCCGCCCGGCGACCGGGTGGTGCTCGACGGCGGGCCGCTGTTCGAGCTGGCCCTCGGCTCCGGCGCGAGCCCGCGCCGGCTGAACGACGTCGTCTACGCGGTGCGCGAGAGCGCCGACGCCACCGGCGCGGTGCGCGTCCTGAGCTTCGCCGCCGGTGACAGCGCCGGGCCGTACGTGCGCCAGACCTGGCGGGTGCGCCCGGGCTCGTACGCGTTCGACCTCGAGGTGGAGACGCGCGGCATCCCGGACGCCTGGCGCCTGACCGACTACTCGCTGCGCACGCGCAACTGGCCGCCGTTCACGGAGACCGACCGCCAGAGCGACGAGCGCGCCGAGCGGGTCGTCAGCCTGATGGGCAAGAACCTGCGCCGCGACGAGCCCCGCAGCCTGCTCAAGAAGCCGAAGACGCACGAGGAGGGGGTGGTGCAGTGGGTGGGCGTGCAGAGCCGCTACTTCCTGTGCGTGGCGGCGATCGACGAGGCCCTCCCGCGGGGCATGGCGGGCGGTGCCGAGGAGGTGCCGCTCACCGAGGCCGAGCGGCGGCTGATCGGCCCGCGCGACCGCACCGTGCGCGCGGTGGGCACGGGCAGCCTGGTCGTCGGCCTGCCGCCGGCCGACCGGCCGGTGCAGCGCTTCCTCGTCTACGCCGGGCCGAACGACATGCGCGAGTTGTCGCAGCTCGGCCGGAACCTGACGCGGGCGGTGGACCTCGGCTACAACTGGCTGCGGCCCATCAGCGAGCTGCTGCTCAAGCTGCTCGACTGGATCTTCGTGGTGGTGCGCAACTACGGCCTGGCCATCTTCGTCCTGGCCGTGCTGGTGCGCCTGCTGCTCCACCCGCTCAACGCCAAGAGCCTGAAGAGCATGCGGGCGATGCAGAAGCTCCAGCCCGAGGTCGACCGGCTGCGGCAGAAGTACAAGAAGGACCCGCAGGCGATGAACACCGCGGTCATGGCGCTGTACAAGGAGAACAAGGTGAACCCGGCGGGCGGCTGCCTGCCGATGCTGCTGCAGATGCCCATCCTGTTCGCGTTGTACAACGTGCTGTTGTTCGCCATCGAGCTGCGGCAGGCGCCGCTCGCCGGCTGGATCGACGACCTGTCGGCCCCCGACGTGCTGTTCGACGTGGCCGGCTTCCCGATCCGCCTGCTGCCGCTGCTGATGACCGGGGCCGGGTTCCTGCTGCAGCGCTTCACCCCCACGAACCCGCAGCAGGCGCCGATGGTCTACATGATGAACCTGTTCATGCTGTTCATCTTCTACAACATGCCCTCGGGGCTGGTCTTCTACTGGACGGTGATGAACCTGGTCAGCGCGTTGCAGCAGTGGATGGTCCTGCGCACCGACGGCCAGGAGTCGGCCGCCGTCGTCGTCGAGGAGCCGGTGCGGGGCAGGAAGCGGCGTGGCTGAGGCTGAGCGCGGCCGCTCGGAGAGCGGCCGGCGCGGCCCGGTGCCCGGCGCCGTGGTCAGGGAGGTCGTGGAGACGTAGTCTGGAAGCACCCGGGCGCGCTCGTTTCGCGCCCGCCGCCGGCGCCGATCCGCCGCGCGGCGGAGCGTCCCGAGTCCACCCCGGCCGCGCGGGTGTCGCGCGGGCCCCGTGCGGGCCCCGCGGCGGCGCCCCGGCGGGGGCCGCGCGCGGGATCATCCGCCGGCCGGATGGCCGGCGCGACGGGGGTCCACCCCGAACGTCATGGTTCGCATGCATCGCGGGGCTGGCGACGGACGATCCACCCGGCCGCCCGGCTGTGATGCCGAGGACAGAGGTGAGCGATGGCCCACATGGGCGACGAATTCGAAGGCAAGACGCTGGACGCGGCGGTGAAGCGGGGTCTGGACACGCTGGGTCTCACCCGCGCGGAAGTGATGATCACCATCCTCGAGGAGGGCTCGGGCGGCTTCCTCGGCCTGGGCGCGCGGCCCTACCGCGTGCGCGTGATGCGGCGCCCGGGGGGCCCTCCCCCGGTGGACCAGGACCGCGACGAGCGGCGCGGGCGCGGCTCCGGGCGCGACCGGCGCGAGCGCGGGCGTGAGGGCCGGCCGCGCGAGGGGCGCCGCGGCGAGGGGCGTCGCGAGGAGCGCCCGGGCGAGCGGCGCGGCGACCAACGGCCGGCCGAGGGCCGGCCGCGCGAGGAGCGGCGCGGTGCGCCGGCGGCGGGCGGCGGGCGTGAGGGCCGGCCGCGCGAGGAGCGTCCGGCCCAGCGGCGGGAGCGCGAC
>CAZSQE010000128.1:0-6119 GCA_964608905.1 uncultured bacterium
CGTCCGTGGCGGCCAGCCGCGCGAGCGCCGGCACCCGTCCGGCGCGGTCGGCGCGCGGCAGCAGCCGCTGGCACAGCACCGCGAGCAGCGAATCGCCGAGCCGCGCGGCGGCGCGGGCCAGGCGCTCCTCCGGGAACACCTCGAGGACGGACGCCACCGCCTGCGCGGCGCCCGCGGCGGAGAGCGTGACCAGCACGAGGCGGCCGGCGGCCGCGTCGAGCACCGCGTCCATCGCCTCGAGCCCGTGCGGCTCGCCGGTGACGACGACGTCCGCGTCGCCCTGCAGGGCGGCGCGCAGGCCGCGGACGAGGTCGGGGGTGTGACGTCCGATCTCCCGCTGCTCGACCAGCGAGCGGCGGCAGGGGTGCCGGAACTCGACCGGCTCCTCGAGCGTGACGACGTGGCGGCACGACGTGCGGTTCACGTGGTCCACGAGCGCCGCCAGCGTGCTCGTGCGCCCGCTGCCGGCCGGCCCGGTCACGAGCACGAGGCCGCACGGGCGGTCCGCCAGCGCTCCCAGGTCCTGGGGCAGGCCGAGGCCGGCCAGCGACGGCGTCTCGGCGGGCAGCAGCCGGAGCGCCCCGGCGAGGCCGCGCGACTGCTGGTAGAAGGTGCAGCGGGCGCGCCACCGGCCCGACAGCTCGTAGGCGAAGGCGATTTCGCCGCGCTCGTCGAGACGGGCGCGCGCGTCGGGCTCGGCGATCTCGAGCAGCATGAGCTGCAGGGCGTCGCGCGCCAGCCTCTCGGGCGACAGCGGCACGACTTCGCCGTTCACGCGGACCATGGGCGTGGCGCCCGGGCTCAGGTGCAGGTCGGAGGCGCCCCGCTCGTGCGCCTGCCGGAGGAGATCGTCGATCTGCGGCATCTCGGCCATCCGTGGACAGGGGGCCCGCGCTCCCCGTGGGGGGCCCGTTCCGGGGGCCCCGGGGTAGGGGCCGTTCGGAGTCATCGGCAGGCCGGCGCTCCGCCTGAAGCGGGGGCGGCCGCCGGTCCTGGAAGACCCGGCAGTTTCTTGAGAAATACCCGGCTATCTGACCCGGCTATTTCCTCTGGAAGACGTAGAGGCCGAAGCCGAGGGTGTCGCGGCCCCAGTGCTCGTAGGCCTCGGTGCGGCGGCGCGCCTGCCGCCAGATGGTCTCCGCCTCGGGGTCCTCGGGGTGCGACGCCGCGTAGTCCTCCATCGCCCGGGCGCGCAGGCGCTCGTAGTGGTCCCACTCCTCCTCGGTGGCCACCGCCGTGCAGATGGGCACGAGCCCGGCCTCCTCGGCGGCGCGCACGTTGCGCGCGTGGTCGAGCAGGTCGTCGGCGCACGCGCCGAGGGCGGCGAGGTAGTCGGGGTGGGGGCGGTGGCGCCAGAAGCGCTCGCCGACGAGCATCCGCCCGTGCGGCCGCACCGTCGCGGCCAGCTCCCGCAGCGTGTCGCGGTAGCCGCCGTAGGCCTCGGTGGAGCCGACGCACATCGCCGCGTCGAACGACCCGGGCGCGGCGTCGAAGTCGCCGATGGACACGGCGTGGAACGACAGGTCGCCCTGCGGCACGCGGGCCGCCGCACGGGCCTTCGCCTCGGCCAGCAGGTCGGCGTTCGGGTCCACGCCCACCCCGCGCGCGCCGCGGCGCGCGGCCAGCCGCACCAGCATCTCGCCCTTGCCGCAGCCCACGTCGAGCACGCGCGCCTGCGGCTGGAGCTCGAGCATGGAGAGCACCTGGTCCACCTTGGCGCCGCTGAGCGGGCTGAGGAAGTGGTGGTCGCGGTGCGCGAGGGTCGTGAGCCGGTGGGGCCCGGTCAGGGTGGCGAGGGCGACGTCCATGTGCGGGGCATGGTGGACGAACGGGCCCGCACGCGCAAGGACGAAGCGACCGGCGCGCGGCCTTGCAAGGGCCGCGCCGGTCGCGTCCGGCGCGGGCACGGGTGGCCGGACGTCCTGGGCTTGGCCTGGGGACAGCTTCGCGTCCGCATGCGCGGCTGTGGCCGGCCGGCCGCGCCGGCCAGGACGAAGGCCCCCGGCCGTGCGGCCGGGGGCCGGGGGCGGCAAGGGGCCGCTACTTCGCCTGCCGCAGCGTCGCCTCGATGTGCAGGATGACGTTCACGTCGTCGCCCATCATCAGGCCGCCCTGGTCGAGGGTCTTGTTCCAGCGGATGCCGAAGTCCTGGCGGTCGATCGTGGTGGTGGCGTCGAAGCCGGCCTTGGTGCCCATGCTCCTGCCGCCCATCGACATCTCGCCCTTGCCGAGGAACTCCATGTCGAGCACGACCGCCTTCGTGACGCCCCGCATGGTCAGGTTCCCCGCGACCTTGTAGCGGTCCTTGCCCGCCGGGGTGACCCTCGTGCTCTTGAAGGTGATGGTGGGGAAGGAGTCGGCGGCGAAGAAGTCCGAGCCGCGCAGGTGGTTGTCGCGCGCGTCGTTGTTGGTGAAGATGCTGGCGGTCTGGATGGTCACGTCCACGGACGAGGCCGCCGGGTCCTTCTCGTCGGCCATGATGACGCCGCTGAGCTCCTTGAAGTGGCCGGGGACCTTGGAGAAGAAGTGCCGGACGGTGAAGCCGACCTGCGAGTGCACGGGGTCGATGTCGTAGGTCTGCGGGGCGGCCGAGGCCGCGGTCGCCATGCCCATCAGGGCGACCAACATGGCGGCGGACAAGCGCTTCACGGGACGTTCTCCTCTCGAGTCGGTATGGGGCGGCGCCAGGCTGCCCACGCGCGGCGTGGGTGATGCCGTGGGCGGGAGTCGGGCGCCGGCCGCTGTTGGGTCGGCTGGTTGTGTTGGCCGGGGTCGACGCCCTCTCTCCCTTGCCCGCACTAGGATGAGCCGGGAGGCGCGGGGGATTCGGGCGGCGACGGCCCCGGGCCCCGGGACGGGCCGTCTCGCGCCGGGCGGGGGCGCGGATCCGGGTCGATCGCGGCCTTTCCGGACCCGGCGGCGGCGCGGGCCCGGGAGCGCCGCGCCCGGGCCGGCCTGCGGCGCTTGACCGGGGCCTGACCCCGTTTGTGGCCGGGGGGGAGGGCCGCTAGCATCTTCCCCCCGTGACCGACTTCGAGAAGACCCCGCCGGAGGTGCGCGAGCTGCTGGGCAAGCGCATCAGCCAGCTCGGGCTGCGCCTGGAGGGCTCGCCGGTCGAGCGCTTCGTGCACCAGCTCCACCGCGAGCTGGCGCGCAAGGGGCTGAAGCACTTCCGCCCGATCTGCTACCTGTCCGACGAGTGGGGCTGCCCCGACGGCCAGCCGGTCATCGGCGTCCCGTTCTACCTCGCCGACCCCAAGCTGGCGCGGCTCGAGCGCGAGATGAACGACCTCGAGGACGCGCGCGAGATCATGATGTACCTGCGGCACGAAGCCGGCCACGCCTTCAACTACGCCTACCGCCTCTTCATCACGCCCGAGTGGCGCCGCGTGTTCGGGCCCTTCAACCGGCGCTACCGCGACGACTACCGGCCGGTCCCGTTCAGCCGCAAGTTCGTGCGCCACATCGCCGGCTGGTACGGGCAGAAGCACCCGGACGAGGACTTCGCCGAGACCTTCGCGGTCTGGCTGACGCCCCGCTCGCAATGGCGGATCCGCTACAAATCGTGGCCCGCGATGCGCAAGTTGCGGTATGTTGACGCCGTGGTGCGCCGGGTGCGCGCCCACGAGCCGGTGGTGGCGGCCGGGGACTTGGACGTCCCGGTCGAGGAGATGCAGCTCACGGTCGAGCAGTACTACCGCCGGCACATGCGCCAGAACGGCGCGGCGATGAAGGTGGCGCTCGAGGCCGACCTCAGCGACTTCTTCATCCCGCAGGGCCGCCGGCGCAAGGGGGTGCGCCCGGCGTGGGAGATCGTCGAGGGGCACCGCAAGGTGCTGACCGACAAGATCGCGTACTGGACCGGGGTGAAGCGCCCGGTCGTGCGTGCCCTGGTCGATCGGATCGTGCGGGCCACCCGCGACCTCCAGCTGTTCGCGGAGACCGGTCGCGAGGCCGACTACCTCGTGGAGCTCACCGCCTACGGCACGACGCTCGCGATGAACTACCTCACGCGCCGGCGCTTCGAGCAGAAGTAGCCCGGGGCGAGGCCCCGCGGAACGGGGTCGCACGCGAAGGCGGGAGCGCAATGGCGAAGCTGCGGATCGGCGTGCTGTACGACTACTGGTGGGGCGAGGACGAGGAGCGCGCGGAGGGCACGCGGCCCAAGCGCAAGGCCCCGGACGAGGACGTGCAGGCCGTCTACGACGCGCTCAAGGAGACCGGCCACTCCCCGGTGTTCCTGCGGCTCGACGGCACCCGCGAGAGCCTGGTCGAGCTGGCCCACTCCGAGACCGACCTGGTCTTCAACCTGGTCGAGTCCTTCGGCGGCGACGACACCCAGGACAGCGACGTCGCCGGCTTCCTCGAGATGCTGCACCGGCGCTTCAGCGGCACCGGCTCCCAGGGCCTGCACCTGGCGCAGGACAAGGCCCTGGCCAAGAAGATCTTCGCCTTCCACGGCATCCACACGCCCTACTTCGCCACCGTCTTCCGCGGCCGCACCGAGCACGCCCAGGAGATGGAGTTCCCGGTCATCGTCAAGCCGGCGGCCGAGGACGGCTCGATCGGCATCCACTTCGGCGCGGTGTGCACCTCGATCAAGGAGCTGATGGAGCGCATCGACTACATCCACGCCGAGTTCGACTCGCCGGCGCTCATCGAGGAGTACATCGAGGGGCGCGAGTTGTACGTCGGCGTGCTGGGCAACGAGAAGCCCGAGGCGCTGCCGGCGGTCGAGCTGGACCTCTCCAAGCTGCCGCAGGGCGTGCCGAAGATCGCCGGCACCGAGGTGAAGTGGGAGGAGGGCACCGAGGCCTACGAGGCGACCAAGCCGTTCGTGCCCGCCGACCTCGACGAGGAACTGCAGGCCAAGCTGAGCGCGACGGCGGTGCAGGCCTTCCAGTCGCTCAAGCTGTGCGACTACGGCCGCATCGACTTCCGCCTCGCCGCCGACGGCGCGCTGCACGTGCTCGAGGTGAACCCCAACCCGTACCTCCTGCCCGACGCCGAGTTCGCCATGGCGGCGAAGAAGACCGGCCGCTCGTACCCCGATCTGGTCAACGAGATCGTCGAGCTGGCGTTGGGCCGCTACCCCAACTCGGGAAGCTGAGTGCGATGCTCCGCGCCGCCCTCGTCTGCGTGCTGGCCCTCGGTCTGGCCGGCGTGACGGCGCCGCCGGTGGGCACCGAGACCCTCGGTCTGGCCGGCGTGACGGCGCCGCCCGCCCGCGCCGCCGCCGCGCCCTTCGAGGTGCGGCACCTGAAGGTGAAGGGCGCGAGCCTGCCGTATGCCGTGTGGCTGCCGCCGGGCTACGACTCCTCGCGCGCCTGGCCGTGCGTGGTGTTCCTGCACGGCTCGGGCGAGAGCGGCACGGACGGGCTCGAGCCGACGCTGCAGGGCATCGGCCCGGCGCTGCTCGAGCACCCCGAGCGCTGGCCGTTCGTGGTGCTCTTCCCGCAGAAGCCGAGCGAGTTCGAGGAGTGGGAGGAGCGCGAGGCCTTCGTGCTGGCGCTCCTGAAGACCGCGCCGCGGACCTGGCGCATCGACCCCGACCGGGTGGCCCTGGCGGGCATCTCGCAGGGCGGGCACGGCGCCTGGGTGTTCGGCGCGCGGCACCCGGGGCTGTGGTCGTGCCTGGTGCCGGTGTGCGGCTACGGCCGCGCCCGCACCGTGGCCACGCGCGCGTGGCGGCTGCCGGTGTGGGCCTTCCACGGGCTCAAGGACGACGTCGTGAACCCCGCCGACACGCGGGACATCGTCGCCGAGCTGGCGCGGCGGAAGCGGGACGCCGGGCTGCCCGAGCCGCGCATGACGCTCTACCCGGACCTGAACCACGGCAGCTGGGCGACCGCCTTCGGCGAGCCCGAGTTGCCGGTCTGGATCCTGGCGCAGCGGCGGGGGAAGTAGCCCCGGTCTAGCGCACCAGCACGATCCGCCGCGTGACCCCGGCGTCGCCCGCGCGCACGCGGACGAAATACACGCCCGGCTCCGCGATGCCGCCGTCGCCGCCGCGCAGGTCCCACGTCACCTCGTACTCGCCCGCCGGCAGCACGCCCGGCCGCAGCGCGCGCACCAGCCGGCCGGCGAGGTCGTGCACGTCCGCCCGGACGTCCCCGGCG
>CAZSQE010000129.1:0-6099 GCA_964608905.1 uncultured bacterium
CTTCGCGCCCTCGCGCGGCGCCCCCCCGCCCTGGCTCACGACGCTGAGGGTGCCGGTGCCGTCGTTCACCTGGTAGGCGCCGTAGCCCAGGATCCCCGCGCTGGGGCCCACGTCGCCCGCGATGCGCACGACCTTCCCGTCGAAGCGCGCCGGGTCGTCCAGCAGCGTCTTGATCGGGGTCACTCCGCCCACGCAGCCCGATGCCGCGACGAGCACCGCGGCGACCGCGGCCACCAACAGGAACCTGCTGAAGGGATGGAAGCGCATCGTCTGCTCTCCTTTCGATCGGCCGGCGACAGGACGTGCGGCCCTGGCCACGAGCTCCGGCAGCCGCGAGGATAGCACGGCCCCGGCGGCCAGGCGCCGGAACAGGGGTCCGGGCGGCGACGCGCCGGCGGCCGCCCCGAAGGACGGCCGCCGGCCCACCAAGATCACGACCACCGGGGACCCTGCCCGGCGCCGCGCATCACCTCATCACCGCGACCCGCTGCACGTGTCGCTGGCCGTCGACGTCGAGCCAGACGAAGAACAGCCCGTTCGCGACGGCGCGGCTCTGTTCGTCGCGCAGGTCCCACGTGACGCTCGAGCGTCCCGGCTCACGCTCGCCGTCCACCAGCGTGCGGACGAGCCGACCGGCCGCGTCGTACACGGCGAGGCGGACGTACGCGCGCGCGGCGAGTCCGAGCTGGACCGTCGCGCCGAGCCGCGCCGGGTTCGGGCCCGCGAGCCCGAACTCCACCGCACCGGGCCGGGCCTCGCGGCCCTCCCCGGGCGGCGTCATCGGCCGACCGCTCCCGGGCGGCTCCGGCATGGCCGGCCGCCGCCAGACCTGGCAGCCGTAGAACGGGTTGGCCGTGCCCATGTACAGGTCGCCCGTCGCCGGGTCGGAGACGAACGACCGCGCCCCGTAGTTCCAGAAGTCCCCGAAGCCGTCGATGGTCACGGGCTCCCAGGTCTCGCCGTCGCGCGTGCGGTACAGGTCGAAGCCGGGCTTGAGCGAGGGGCCGGGCGGCAGGAAGCCCGAGATGACGAAGAGGCCGGTGCCGATGTCGAAGGTCCCGGCGTACAGGAAGCCGTCCACGGCGCCGAACCGCCAGATGTACTTCGTGTACGGGTTGTCGAACCCGCTGGCCGCCTCGGCCGCCTCGCCGGTGAGGGCGGCGTCCGGCATGACCCGCTCCCACGTGTCGCGCTGGTCGAAGCGGAAGACCTGCATGCCGACCGCCCCGCCCATCATGTCCACGATGTTCACCGGAGGCGTGATGGTGGGCATGACGCCGTTCATCATCCGCCAGGCGGCCGCGTCGAACGTGCCGACGTAGACGTGGTTCTTGAACCGGAACGGCGTCCCCACGCCGTTCGACGGGCGGCCGACCCCGGCCGCGTAGCGCGCACCGAGCGCCTCGTCGCCGACGACCAACTGCCACTCCCAGGCGCCGCGGCGGAACTTGGTCTTGGCGACCCAGAAGCCGTCGGTCTTGTCGGTGGTGAAGAACGCGTACAGCCAGCCGCCGTAGCTGATCAGGTCGGTGATCTCGCCCAGGTTGTTGTAGTAGCGCGTGTCGATCAGGATCTTGGGGAAGACGACGTTCGGGTCGCGCTGCAGCTCGCCCAGCGGGTCGGGCGAGTGCCAGATGGCCAGCTTGCCCTGCGCGTCCTCGCTCGCCCAGAACAGCTCGCCGTCGTGCTCGGCGATGCCGCGGATGCTCATCTGCCGCATCATCGGGGCGCCCGGCCAGCGCGGGGCGCTGAACACGGTCACCGGCGCGGCGCCGTGGTCGATGGCCAGCAGCGAGGCGCCCATGTAGCCGATGGTCCCGGCGTAGAGCACCTCCCGGCCGTCCGGCGCGCGGTACGTCTTCATCATGCGGTAGCCCGACATGCAGCCGGGCGCCGCGGGCGACGGGTAGAACTGCTCCCAGTCGGTCGTGCCGAGGCGCATGCGGTAGATGGCCGAGCACGGTGGACGGGTCGAGTCGGGCACCGGGACCGCCCAGGGATTCTGGGGCGGCACGCCGATCATCGCCGCCATCTGCAGCATGAAGCTGAAGACGTTGCGCACGACGCCGACGTAGAGGTAGCCGTCGTAGACCTCCATGGACCACGCGTAGGAGTTCTCCCGGTCGCCGGCGATGCCGTCGATCGTGCCGGGCGTGGGCGGCACGGTGGGCGTCGGGGTGAGCGGTCCCGACACTCGCTGCCAGTCGGGCGGGGTCTGGGCAAGGGCGCCGGTCGCGAGCGCGAGCAGCGTCAGCACCGCGAGTCCGATACGGAGCATGGCGGACCTCCAGGGTGAGGAGCGAGGTGCTGGGATCGCGCCTCGGAATCGGCGCACGCCTCGTCGATGCGTCGGCTCCAAGGCGGCGGAGGCGGGAGCCTCCAACGGGAAAGACTACCAGCCGAGCCGAGTCGGCTGGTGTAAATACGCAAGCGCCCGGCGATGCCGGGCGTCGTGCGCACAGGGTTGCGGCACGCCTGTCTCCCACGCGAGACGGACGATGCCCCGGCCGGAATGCGCCGACGGCCGCCCGCTCGGGCGGCCGCCGGTCTGACGCTGGAACGACGCGCGGGGTCCCGCCCCGCGCGGCCCTATGCGGGCGTCACTTCAGCACCACGCCGCGCTGCACGAGGCGCTGGCCCTCGGCCTCCAGCTCGATGAAGTACACGCCGGCCGGGGCGGCGCCGTCCCGGGTCCGGCCGTCCCAGCGCATCGTGTGCCGCCCGGCGGCCAGCTCGCCGTCGGCCAGGACGCCGACCACGCGCCCGTGCAGGTCGAGCACCGACAGCCGCACCTTCGCCGTGCGCGGCAGGTCGAAGCGCACCTGCGCCCCGTTGCGGAACGGGTTCGGCGCCACCGGCGCCAGCGCCAGGCGTGACACCGCGACGGGCTCGACGCCGGTCGAGCCGGTGCCGGTGGTGAAGCTCCACACCGGCCCGGTCACCGTCGTGCTGCCGTCGGTCACGGTCACGTACCACTCGTACTCCGTGCTGGCGAGGCGGTCCGGCCAGGTCACGCTCGCGGTCGTGCCCGAGGCCACGTTGCCCGCCTGGCCGATCGAGTCGAACGGCACGCTGGTGGTCATCGCGAACGGCAGGGTGAACTGGCTGTTGGCGTCCGTCTCCCACTGGTCCAGCGTCGGCGAGTAGGTCCGCACGCGGATCTCGTTGTTGGCCGGCGAGAACTCCATGAGCCGCAGCCAGCCGTCGCCGCCGTTCGCGCGGCTCTGGTAGTCGGCGAGCAACGTGTACACGGTGTGGCCCTCGAAGGTGTCCACCCGCTGGCCCTCGCCGGCGACGTGGCCGCACAGCATCAGGAACAGGTTCGGCCGGTCGCGGAGCGCGTTGTAGACGGCCGTGCCCTGCGCCGACCAGGTGCCGGGGTTGCCGGTGCCGATGAGGCTGTGCACGACGACGATGCCGTGGCGCGTGCCGTAGTGGGCGAGCAGGCTGTCCGCCCACGCCAGCACCGGCGCGTCGGGCGCGGTGTCGTACTCCATGTGGACGACGATGAAGTCGAGGCCGCTGGCGCTGAACAGGTCGAAGTGGTTGTCGTTGTTCGCGCCGTAGTGGCCGCCGTAGTAGCCGCGGCCGCCGAAGCGGCTCTCGCCGAAGTACTGGTTGTAGAAGGTGGTGGTGCCGGCGGCGTCGCCGCTGGGCGACTGGTCGTGGTTGCCGACGGTCATGCCGAAGGGGATGCCCTCGGGCAGGCCGGTGCCGACCGGGTCGTCGAGCCGGTCCATGGCGCCGTCGGCGACGAGCCACTGCGCCGGGTCGCCGCCGTTGTCGCCGCTCTCGACGATGTCGCCGTAGTGCGTCACGTAGGCGACGTTGCGCGCGACGCGGTTGTCCACGATCCACTGGGTCTGGGCGTTGAACGTCGCGCTCCCGCCGGCCAGCGTCGTGTAGTACTGCGTGTCGGGCAGGCCGACGAGGGTGAAGTCGGCTCCGCCGCTCTGGGCCGGCTTCGGCCGCCCGTAGTAGGTCACGGTCAGCGGGCCGGCCTCGGGGTCGGAGACGTCCACGCGCAGCGCCGGCGACAGCGCCACGCCGGTGGCGTCGTCCACGGGGTGGTCCAGCGTCGGGACGTCCGGTGGCAGGTCGATGACCAGGTCGAACGGCGCACCCGAGATCCAGGCGTAGCCGGCGCCGATCACGGTCCCGTCCACCAGCGTGCCGGCCGAGCCGTCCACGCCGGTGCCGGAGCACTCGTTCAGGCCCCAGCGCGCCACCAGCCCGGCCTGCGGCGCGGTGATCTGCTGGTTGATGGCGGTGCGGATCTCGGCGTCGGTGCGGGCGTGGTCCCAGACGCGCACCTCGTCGAGGGCGCCGTCGAAGGCGCCCTCGGTCACGCCGGTCGAGTTCATGGCCACGGCCAGCCCGGCGTGCTGGATGCAGTCGGAGCGCAGCGGCTCGCCGACCGGCAGCTCGTACTCGAGCAGCCCGTCGAGGTAGAGCTTCCACGTGTTCCCGTCGTAGGTGGCGGCGGCGTGGTGCCACACACCGGTGCCGACCGGCGTCACGCCCGTCACCGGGTGGTTGAGCCCGGGCGTCGTCCCGCCGTCGCCCTCCTCGAAGTCGGCGACCAGCACGCCGCTCGTGGCGTGGATGCCCAGGAACCAGTTCATGTCCACGTTGCTGCCGTCGGACTCGTGCATGCCCTTGGTCACGAGCGGGATGGCGCTGACGCCGCCGCTGCCGGTGCTGGCGGCGGTGCCGGCGCCGTCGCGCCGGAACCAGCACTCGAGCGTGACCGCCTCCAGCCCCAGCGTGGGCGCCACGCCGAAGGTCACGTGGGCGCCCGAGAAGTCGAGGGCGCAGTTGGGCTCGGCCGGTGTGGTGGCGCAGTCCACGTTCGAGAAGTCCGAGACACCCGCGCCGTTGTAGGCGCGCACTCGGTAGCAGTACTCGGTGAGCGGGCTCACCGACGCATCCTCGTAGACCGAGGTGCCGCCGGGCACGGAGTCGAGCGCGGCGAACGGGCCGCCGGCGCCGCTTCCGGAGCGCTGGATCTCGTAGCCGATCTCGTTGTCGGCGTTGTCGGCCCAGGTGAGCACCACGCGGGTGGCCGAGGTCGAGGTGGCGTCGAGCGCCGTGGGCGCCGCCGGCGGCGACGGGGGCTCGACGTTGAACGGCGCGGCCGCGGTCCACGCCCAGTCGGCGCCCATGAGCGTGCCGGTCACGCCCGTGCCGGCCGAGCCGAAGACGCGGATGCCGGCGCCCTCGTCCAGGCTCCAGCGCGCGACCAGGCCGGCCTGCGCCGTGGCGATCTGCTCGTTCACGGTGGCGAGGATCTGCTCCGGCGTGCGGGCGTGGTTCCACACCCGCACCTCGTCGAGCGCGCCGTTGAAGTAGCCGGCCGGGGCGCCGGTGGAGGTCATGCCGGTGGCCAGGCCGGCGTGCTGGATGCAGTCGGAGCGCACCGGCTGGCCGACGTACAGCTCGCGCTCGAGGTTGCCGTTCAGGTAGAGCCGCCAGGTGGCGCCGTCGTAGGTGGCGGCGGCGTGGTACCACAGGCCGGTGGTGATGGGCGTCACACCCAGCACCGGGTGGTTGAGCCCGGGCGAGGCCCCGGCCGCGCCCTCCTCGAAGTCGGCGCCGAGCACGCCGGTGCCGTTGCTGATGCCGAGGAACCAATTCATGTCCACGTTGCTGCCCTCGGCCTCGCCGCGCCCCTTGCTGACGAGCGGGATGGCGTCGGTGATGCCGCCGGTGCCGGTGGTGGTGGTCACGCCGGCCCCGTCGCGCCGGAACCAGGTCTCGATGGTGAACTGCGCCAGGCCGAGCGTGGAATTGGCGCCGAAGGTGACGTAGCCGTTGGCGCCGCCGAAGTCGAGCGCCGCAGCCGCCGCGGCGGGCGTCGTGGCGCAGGCCGGGCCGGCGTAGCCCGACGGCCCGACGGCGTTCACCGCGCGCACGCGGTAGCAGTACTCGCTCGAGGGCGACAGCGGCGCGTCGTCGTAGCCGGTGGCGTTGGCGCCCAGGGCGGCGATGGCGGTGAAGGGACCGCCGCTGCCGGTGGTGGAGCGCTCCAGCTCGAAGCCGGTCTCGTCGTCGGCGTTGTCGGTCCGCGCGACCGCGCTCTCGGCCATGGTCGTGCGC
>CAZSQE010000130.1:0-6076 GCA_964608905.1 uncultured bacterium
CGCCGGGTCCGCGCTCCGCCGGGTCCGCGCTCCGCCGCGTCCGCGCTCCGCCGCTACCGCTGTCGCTTCAGCGCCTCCGCTCCCTCGGCCACCAGCCGCTCCAGTGCCGCGGCACGGACCTCGACGCGGACCGCGGCCCGCGCGCGAGCGAGCAGCTCCTGCATGCGCCGCTCGCCCTCCTCGTCGTACCAGCGCTGCAGCACCCGCGGCTGGCACTCGTCGTAGGTCTGGGCGCGGCCCGGCAGCACCGCCAGCACGCGGCTGACCCGCCAGCCCGCCGGGGTCTCCTCCGGCCCCAGCACCGTGCCGGTGCCGGCGCGCATGAGCCGGGCGAAGCGCGCGCTGTCGGAGTCGGCGCGCACGTCCTCCAGCCAGCTGCTGCCCGCGCGCCGGGCCTGCGCCGCCAGGCTCTCGGCGGCGGCCGCGTCGCGCAGCCGCACCGCCAGCCGCCCGGCCTCGGCGCGGTCGTCCAGCACCAGCGTCAGGCTGCGCACGCGGGTCGGCAGGGCCCAGTCGGCCTCGTGCGCGCGGTAGAAGCGCAGCAGCGTGAGCGAGTCGGTGGGCACGCGCCCGTGGACCTCGCGGGCCACGAGGTGCGAGACGGCGATGCGCTCGCGCTCGGCGGCCAGGCGCGCCGCCACGTCGGGGCGCTCCGCCAGCCCGCGCGCCTCGGCGTCGCGGCGCAGCAGGCGCTCGAACAGCACGTTGGCGACCAGGTCGCGCACGTCGGCCGCGGCGGCCACGCGCGGCCGGTAGACCGGGCTGAGCCGGGCCCACGCGCCCAGCAGGTCGGCCATCCGGACCTCGCCCGCGCTCGAGCGCGCCAGCGCGCGGCCGGTGTCGGCCGGCGCCACCTCCGGCACGGCCGCCAGCATCCGGACCTGCGCCGCGGCCGAGGAGTCGGCGGTCGGGCGCGGCAGCGCGGCGAAGGCCGCCGCCAGCCGGGCCACCAGCGAGTCGTCCCAGGCGACGTCCAGCCGCGTCGCCGCGCGCTCGCGGGCGGCCAGGCCCAACTCCTGCCGGTCGAGGTCCGCGGCGGGCGGCCCCAGCGCCGCGCGCGTCGCGGCCAGCGCCGAGTCGAGCGCCGCCCCGATCACCAGCTGGTCGCGCAGGGCCGCGTAGCCCGCCCGGTCGCGGGCCGTCCACTCCTCCGGCTCGCCCGCGGCCATGAGGCCCAGCGCCTCCTTGCCGACGAGCAGATCGAGAAACCGGCGCGCCCCGGCCGGGGTAAGGGAGTCGGGGCGCACCGGCGGCCGCGTCTGCGTCCAGCCGCGGGCGAACTGCGCCCGGGTGATGGCGCGCGGCGCGCTTCCCGCGGGGCCGTCGCGGACGACGGCAAGGACGCTGTCGGGTGGGGCGGGCGTGCCGGCGTGGGCACGGCCGAGCCCGGTGCCGGCCAGGGCCGTGAGGCAGCAGATCAGTGACAGCATCCCCCGCCACGGCGGGGGCGCGGGTCTCGTCGGCAGAGCGCGCATCCAAAGGCCTCCAGGTCGGTCGGTGGAGACCGCAGTCTAGGACGGCCGCGCCGGACAACGCCAGCCACGGTCGAGGACGGCCGCGCCGGACAACGCCAGCCACGGTCGAGGACGGCCGCGCCGGACAACGCCAGCCACGGGTGAGAACGGCCGCGCCGGACAACGCCAGCCACGGTGCTTGACCCTTGCGGAGAGGCATCCCTACACTCGGACCTTCATGCGAACCCACCTGCTCCACGCCGTTCTCGCCGCCCTGCCGGCGCTCGCCCTCCTCGCCGCTCCCTCGTCCGCCCAGAACCTCCAGGTCGTCGCCAGCGACGCCGCCGGCGTCACCCTGCGGCTGAGCCTGCCCGGTTACGCCCTCTCCACGCCGAACGCCGACGGCCGCACCGAGTTGAGCGTGCCCGGCTTCGCCGTCACCGGCGTGCCCGGGCGCGCGCACCTGCCCTACGCGCAGGCCCTGGTGGCCCTGCCGCCGGGGGCGGGCGCGACCGTGCGGGTGCTCGAGGCGGGCGGGGAGGAGACGCGCGAGGGCGTGCGGCTGGCGCTGGGCGGCGCGCACGCGATGCGCGACGGCGGCGAGACGCTCGGGCCGGTACCGACGGTCGAGCCGGTGGCGCCGGTGCTCGACGGGCCGTGGCCCGCCGCGCCGGTCGAGCTGAGCGAGCCCTTCACCGTGCGCGGCCAGCGCGTGGTGGCGGTGCAGGTGCGGCCGTTCCGCTACGACGAGGCCACCGGGCGGCTGTGGGTGCGCCGCGCGCTCGCCAACTACGAGCAGGGCCGCGCCTGGCGCGCGGCGCGCGGCGCGGCCGCCGCGACGGCGCGGCCCGACCTCGATCGCAGCCTGCTGCCCGCGTCCGTGCGGGCCGTCGCCGCCTTCGACGAGGACGCACCCGAGGTGCGCATCCGCGTGGACACGACCGGCGTGTACGAGTTCCCCTACGAGCGGTTGGCGGCGCAGGGTTACCCGGCGGGCGTGCCGGTGGGCGAGGTGAGCCTGCACCGCCACGAGTACGTCGGGCCGCAGGACCCGCCCTACGTGACGATCGAGCTGCCCGTCCAGGTGGACGACGCCGACGCCGACGGCTTCTTCGGCCCCGGCGACGCCATCGTCGCCTTCGTGCCCAACTGGGTCGAGCGCTCGGGCGTGACCTCGATGGCGCAGCGCGAGTGGGGCGACGCCGAGGTCGTCTACGCCACGCGGCTGGCCGGCCGCACCGGCCGGCGCATGGCCACGCGGTCCGGCTGGCGGGACGCGACCGGCCTCGTGCCGCTCGCCTCGCACCCGGTGACGCGGCGCTGGGAGCGCAACTTCAGGTACTTCGGCTACCCGCCGCCGCCCGACACCGCCCAGGTCGAGCGGTTCCTGTGGACCAACTTCGCCGCCTACTACACGCGGCCCGACAGCTTCCGCTTCGAGACCAACCACCTCGACACCACCCGGAACGTCGTCTTCCGCGTGCTGCTGCAGGGCACCAACACCAACACGCACAACATGTTCGTGCAGGTCCGCAACGGCGCGGGCCGCGTCAGCTGGGTGGTGGACTCGCTCGTCTGGTACGACCGCAGCCTGCGCACCGGCACGGCGACGCTGCCGGGCGGGGCCTTCAGCGAGGGGCTCACGAACCGGATGATCCTCTGGGGCAAGGGCAGCACCAGCGCGCCCGACCCGGCCACCATCACCATCACGAACAGCGGCCTGAACTGGTACGAGGCCACCTACTGGCGCGCCTGGCGCGCGCTCGACGGCTACCTCGACGCCGGCAGCGGCGACGCCGCGGGGACGTTCCAGGCGCGGGCGGGCGGTTTCGCCACCTCCGCCGTGCGCGTCTACGACGTGACCGACATCCTGGAGCCGGTGCGGCTGACCGGCGTGCCGGTCACGCCCGACGGCGGCGGCTACGCCGTGGACCTCCAGGACTCGACCGGCGGCGCGCCGCGGCGCTACGTCGCCTTCGAGCGGGCGCGCACCCTGCCGGCCGGGCGCTACTCGGCGGTGACGCGCCGCGGCCTGGCCGGCCGCACCGGCCCGCGCGACTGGGTGGCCATCGCCCCCGAGGCGTTCCTGCCCGCGGCCTCGGCGCTGGCCGCGCTGCGCGCCGGCCAGGGGCTCGACACGCTGGTGGCGGCGCGCGAGTCCATCGACGACGAGTTCAACGGGGGACGCAAGTCCAAGCACTCCATCCGGCGCTTCCTGCAGTGGGCCTACGGCGGCAGCGGCTGGGACACGCGCTTCGTCACCCTGTTCGGCGACGGCAACGAGGACGGCCGCGGCATCTTCAACGGCTCGAGCCCCGACTGGCTGCCCATCCCGCTCATCCCCGGCCCGGTCTCCGCCGGCACTCTCGGCCTCGAGATGGTGGCCGCCGACCCGTGGTACGGCTCCTGCCTCGGCGCGGGCGATGGCTGCTGGTCCTCGGCCGTCATCCAGCCCGACATCTACGTCGGGCGCCTGCCGGTGAACTCGCTGGCGCAGGGCGAGGCGCTGGTGGCCAAGCTCGCCGCCTACGAGAACCTCGCCGACGACGCGACCTGGCGGCGGCGCATGCTGCTGCTGGCCGACGACTGCTACTCGAGCGTGAGCACCTTCGGCGGCGGCGGCACTTCGACCGCCTACTGCCACCGCGGCTACGAGATCGTCTTCCGTCAGCTCAACCAGGCGGTGGCCCGCGTGCTCGGCGACTCGGCCGGGCTGGGCGCGCCCGTGCCCGGGGTGATGGACCTGCGCTCCTACCTGACCGACCCGGCCATCTACCAGGTGGACGGCGACGGCGACACCTGCCGCGTCGGCAGCCCGACCCCCACGGGGCGGGCCGAGGCGCTGCTGCTCGCCAGCTTCAACCCGGTCTTCTTCGGCGAGATGAACCAGGGCGTGCTGTGGTGGAACTACCAGGGCCACGCCAACGCCTACGTGCTGTCGCACGAGGGGTTCTACCGGAACCAGAACTCCTTCCGGAAGGACGTCGAGAACTTCCTCAACGACGGCCGGCTGTTCTTCTTCTCCGCCTTCTCCTGCCACGCCAACGCCTTCGGCAGCCCGCAGGAGGGTTCGGCCTCCACCGGCCCCGCGGTGGGCGAGGACATGGTGACGCTGGCCGGGCGCGGCGCGGTCGCCTCGTACGCCTCGAGCGCCTACGAGATCGTGCCCTCGAACTCCTCGTACCACCTGAACGTGGAGCTGGCGCGCTCGCTCTTCCTCGAGCCGCCGCACCACGACGAGATGGGGCGCGGGGTCACCGACCGCGGCGCCCGCGTCGTGCTGGGCGAGGCCATCGCCCTCACCCTGCTCAACTACCTGCCCACCGTGCGCCTGTCGTCCACCGAGCGCGGCGTCAGCCTCACCTACAACCTGCTGGGCGACCCGGCGACGCGGCTGTGGGTCGGCCCGCCGCTCATCACCGTGGCGGTGAACGGCCGGCCGGTCGCCGACGGCGAGCCGGTGCGCCTGGCGAGCGGCGGCGACGAGCTGCGCATCGAGGCCGACCTGGTCTCGAACGTGGCCATCGACACCATCCGCGTCTTCCGCACCGACGCCGGCGGCACGGTCGGGCTGGACCCCGCGCTCTACACCATCACGCCCGCCTTCCCGGACACGTCGGCCGGCGGGCTGGGGGGCCGGCGCTACCGGCTGGAGCTGGTCACCGCGCTGGCCTCGGGCGAGGAGACGTTCACCATCCGGCTCACCGACCGCTACGGGGTGCGCGCCGACTTCGACGTCGTCTTCCGCTTCCAGACCCAGCTCTTCGCCGGCGGCGTGCCGGTGCAGGGCGGGGACGTGGTGGCGCCCGACGCGGCGCTCGCCCTGCTGGTGCTCTCGCCCGGCACGGTGGACCCCGACAGCCTCGTGCTCGAGGTGGACGACGTGCGCCAGGCCTTCACCTGGACGCTGGCGCGCGGCGACACGACCGGGCGGCAGTACCTGCTGGCGTGGGAGCACGAGCCCTACGCCGGCGGCGAGCACGTCGTGCGGCTGCACGCCTCCGGCGGCCTGGCGCTCGAGAGCCGGTTCCGCGTCGAGGGCCGCTTCGCCCTCGGCGGGGCGCTGGCCTTCCCCAACCCCTTCGACGACGCGGGCACGCGCTTCGTCTTCACGCTGACCGGCGGCGGGCCCGCCGACGTGCTGGTGCGCGTCTTCACCGCCAGCGGGCGCCGCGTCCACGAGACCCGGCTCGGCGGCCTGCCGCCGGGCCACCACGAGATCCCCTGGGACGGCAGGGACGCGGAGGGACAGGAGCTTGCGAACGGCGTCTACTTCTACAAGCTGGTGGCCCACGGCCCGGCGGGCACCTCGGACCACGACGGCCGGCTGGTCAAGCTGCGCAAGCCGCGGCGCGCGGCGGAGACCACCGCCGAGTAGCCGCGCGCTGGCGGCGCTGCTGCTCGCCGCGCTGGCCTCATCCGCGCCGGCGGCGCCCCCCGACACCATCCCCGAGGCCCGGCTCACGCCGCTGCAGCGCGTGCTCAAGGCCGAGGACGCGCGCGTGCTCGGCGACGGCGTGCTGGCCCGCGCGCTGACCGACGCCGACCCCGCCCTGCGCCGCCGCGCCGCCCTGGCGGTGGGGCGCCTGCAGGACACGCTCGGCACGGCGCTGCTGCTGCCC
>CAZSQE010000131.1:0-6021 GCA_964608905.1 uncultured bacterium
ATCCACGCACGCTCGCCCGCGCCCGGGCCGCCCCCCTCCTCGCGCACGCCCATCCAGGCACCCGCCAGCGCCGCCGCCGGGATCCACCAGACCCACTGGCCCTGTCCGGTGCCCAGCACGAGCAGGGCCACGGCGGCCAGCCCGACCGCGGCGATGGCCGCGACGCCGTAGCGCCAGGACAGCAGCAACGCCAGCGCGACCGCGGCCGGCACCGCCAGCCACAGCCAGCCCCACGGCAGCGGCGTCTGGAGCGTCATCAGCCCCAGGACCGCCGCCAGCAGCAGCACGCGGCCCCAGGCCGGGCTCCGGCGGGCGAGCCCGCGGGAGGTCAGCTCCGGCCCTGCCCTGCGGCCCGACTCAGCGATAGAAGTCACTGGTGAACGGCAGCAGCGCCAGCACCCGCGCGCGCTTGATCGCCGTCGTCAGCTGCTTCTGGTGACGGGCACAGGTGCCCGAGACGCGCCGCGGCACGATCTTGCCCCGGTCGGTGATGAAGCGGCCGAGCCGCTTCTCGTCCTTGTAGTCGATCGAGCCCACCTTCTCCAGGCACAGCTTGCAGTACTTCTTCTTGATGCTCTTGCCTTCGCGTTCCTTGGCCATGTGTCCCTCGTCGCTCTCCCCCCGATCAGGACGGCGACCGGCCGCCCTCATCGATCGCTCGCGTCGTTCCCGGGGCCGGCCGCTCCCGGCCCACCGGGCCCTTCGCCATGAAGTGCACGTTCTCGGCGCGGATCTCCAGCCGCTGGCCGGCACCCTGCACGCCCTTCCACTCCCGCATCTGCAGCCGCCCCTCCACCAGCACGGGGCTGCCCTTCTTCAGGTACTGGCCGCACACCTCGGCCAGCCGCGCGTAGGCGCGCACCGACACGAAGCCGGTCTCCTCCGCCGCCTGCCCGTCGCGGGCGCGGTACCGGCGGTGGAACGCCAGCGCGAACTCCGTGACCGGCGTGCCGTCGCCGGCGAACCGCGTCTCCGGGTCGCGCGTCAGGCGCCCGCCCAGGATGATCCGGTTGACCTCGGGCAATCGGAGCTCGGCCATGCTGCCTCCCCCCGGGGACCCCGCCGGACGCCTCCTGCCCCGGCGGGCGAACGGCTACTCGTCCGGACCGTCCTCGCCGGCCGCCACGCGGGCGGGCTCACCCTCGGCCGCCACCGGCACGGGATCCGGCGGGACGAAGAGGACCGACAGCACGCGCATGTACGACTCGTTGAGGCTCATGCGCCGCTCGATCTCCTTGATCACCGGCCCCGGGCTCTGGTGCAGGATCAGGGTGTAGACGCCGTCCCGCTTCTTGCGGATCTCGTAGGCCAGGCGGCGCTTGCCCCAGCGCTGGACGTCCAGCACCTCGCCACCCAGCTCGCGGATCCATTGCGACACCCGCTCGATCTCCTCGTTCACCCGGTTCTCGTCGAGCCCGGGCTCGAGGATGAAGGTCGTCTCGTACTTGGTCACGACTCGGGTTCCTCCATGCGTGTCCTGCGGTTGAAGCGATTCATGGCCGCGAGGGCTCCCTCGTCCAGCCAGCACTCCACGGCGTCCGCGGCTCGTTCGACCGCCTCGTCCACCACGGCTCGTTCTTCCTCGTCGAACTCGTCCAGCACGTGCTCGCGCAGCTCCGCGGCCTCCGTCGCCGCCCCCACCCCGACGCGCAGCCGGGCGAAGTCCCGGCCCACCACCGCCTCGACCGACTCGAGGCCGCGGTGCCCGCCGCTCGATCCCGCGACCCGCATCCGCAGGCTGCCGACCGGCAGGTAGACGTCGTCCACCACCACCAGCATCTCCGCCGGGTCGAGCCCGTGGCGCTCCCGCCACCCGGCCAGCGCGTCCCCGCTGGCGTTCATGTAGGTGAGCGGCGCCACCAGGTCCACCGGCCGGCCCGACCGTTCCGCGCGCCAGGCCCGCCAGGCGTCGTGGCCGGCGACGGGCCGGGCCTCCCAGCGCCCCACCAGCCGCTCCAGCACGCGCCACCCGACGTTGTGCCGGGTCCGCGCGTACCGCGCGCCCGGGTTGCCCAGGCCGAGCACCAGCGCCACGGTCCGCTACTTCTCCTTGCCCTCCTCCGCCTCGCCCTCCTCCTTCTTGCCCTTGGCGATGACCTCGGGCTCGGTGGGCTCGGCACCCGCCACCGCTGCCGCGGCCTCCTCGGCCGGCTTCTCCTCCACCTGCACCGTCGGCGGCACCACCGTGGCCAGCGTGACGTCGGCGTCGGTCAGGACGGTGGCCTCGGGCACGGCGATGTCGCGCACGTGCACCGAGTCGCCGATGTTGAGGGCGGAGACGTCCACCTCGATCGCCTGCGGGATCGCCGTCGGCAGGCAGCGGACCTTCAGCTCGCGCACGATCGGCTCGAGGATGCCGCCGCCGTCCTTCACGCCCACCGGCAGGCCGACGAGCCTGATCGGCACCTCGATCTCGATGGCCTCGGTGAGCGAGATGCGCAGGAAGTCGAGGTGGAGGATGTCGTGGGTGAGCGGGTCGTACTGGACGCCGCGGATCAGGGCGGTGTGCTCGCCCCCTTCGAGGGCGAGGCCGATGATCGGGTTGCCGCCCTGCTTGCGCACGGCCAGCTCGAACTCGCGCGCGGACACGCTGAGGGCGACGGGCTCCTGCCCGTGGCCGTAGAGCACGCCCGGGATGCGCCCGGCCGCCCGCGCCTTGCGGGCCCCGCCCTTGCCGACGTCGCCCCGGCGCGTGCCGGACAGTGGGATGACAGGCATCAGACTCCTCCTTCAAGCGGGGCGGACCCCGCGTCCATCGCGCCGCGGCCCGCACGGGCCGGGCGTGCGTTCAGACGAACAGCGAACTGAGCGACCGCTCCTCGTGGATGCGCGCGACCGCTTCTCCCAGCAGCCCGGCCACCGACAGCTCCCGCACCTTGGGAGTGACCGTGTCCGGGGGATGACAGATGGTGTCCGTGATCACCAGCTCCTTGATCGGCGACTCCTCCACCCGCGCGAGCGCGCCCGGGGCGAAGATCCCGTGCGTCACGCCGGCGTAGACGTCCTTGCCGCCGTTGCGGCGGATGGCCTCGGCCGCCTGGCAGAGCGTGCGGGCCGTGGTCACCACGTCGTCGAACAGCACGACGTTGTGCCCCTGCACGTCGCCGATGATGTTCATCACCTCGACCGCGTCCGGCTTCGGCCGGCGCTTGTCCACCAGCCCCAGCTCGGCCCCCAGCCGCTTGGCGTACGCCCGCGCCATCTTCACGCTGCCGATGTCCGGGGCGACGACCATGAGGTCGGGGATCTGCTTCTGCGCGAAGTACTCGATGAGCACCGGCGCGGCGTAGAGGTGGTCGAAGGGGATGTCGAAGAAGCCCTGGATCTGCGCGCTGTGCAGGTCCATGGTGAGCGCGCGGTCGGCGCCGGCGGTGGTGATGAGGTTGGCCACCAGCTTGGCCGAGATGGGGGCGCGCGGCTGGTCCTTGCGGTCCTGGCGGGCGTAGCCGAAGTACGGCAGCACCGCCGTGACGCGGCGCGCCGAAGCGCGCTTGGCCGCGTCCAGCATGACCAGCAGCTCCATCAGGTTCTCCGCCGGGGGCGAGGTCGCCTGGACGATGAAGACGTCGCCGCCGCGGATGTTCTCGTTGATCTTGACCGACACCTCCCCGTCCTCGAAGCGTGAGACCGTGGCGTCGCCGAGCGGCACGCCCAGCTTGTCGCAGATGGCCTGCGCCAGCCCGTGGCTGGCATTCCCCGAGAAGATCCGGCAGGGATCCAAGTCGCTCTACTCCCGGTTACGAGATCGAACGCGCCCGCGGCCTCTCGGGACCGCGGAGGGAACAGGTGGGACCAGGGACGGACAGACGGCAGCCAGCAGGCCGGCGGCGCCCCGAGCCTGAACGGGCACGGCAGCCAGCGGATTGCGGGCCAGACGCAGGGCGGCGACCAGAGCCCAAACGGGCACGGCAGCCAGCCGAGGGCCGGGCAGATGCAAGGCGCCGGACCCAGCTCCGGTGGGTGCCCGCGACCAGACGAGCACGGCAGCCAGCGGATTGTGGGCCAGATGCAAGGCGGCGGACCCACCTCCGGTGGGTGCCCAGCGCCGCGCGCAGACGTATCGAAAGATACGTCGAGCACGGCGCGACTGAGCCAACGCAGCAGATGGCCCGCAAGCCGCTGGCTGGGGCGGGAGGATTCGAACCTCCGTATGCGAGATCCAAAGTCTCGTGCCTTACCGCTTGGCCACGCCCCACCAACAGAACGGGATTTCCGTCACGGTCCGCCCCTCGCAGATGCGAAGTCGGGGTGGATGGCTACTGGCCCAGAGAGAGGAAATGCGGGGGGAAGAGTAGCCGCGGGAGCGGCGGGAGTCAAACGGCGGGCCGGGGGCGCGCAAGCGGGCTCGGGGGGCCCGCCCGGGCCTCTCAGTAGAGCTGGTGCTCGGACTCGGCCGGGGCGTGGTTCGGGGCCGAGGGGTGCTTCAGCTCGCGCTCGTACTCCGCCATCACCCGCTCGGTCAGGTACTTGCGGGTCACGTCGTTGATGGGGTGGGCCAGGTCCTGGTGCTGGCCGTCCGGGCGCTTGCGGCTCGGCATGGCCACGAACAGGCCGCTGTTGCCCCGGATCACCTTGAGGCCCCGGATGACGAAGGAGTCGTTCAGCGTGATGCTGACGAAGGCCTTCAGCTTGTCGTCGTTACGCAGCGAAACCCGCACCTCGGTGATCTCGATCATCGTGTCACCTCGGACCTTCCCTGAGAGGGAGCGCTGAGTACCTGAGTGTCACCTCCAGCCGCGACGGCCCGAATCCCATCGGGCGCGTGGCGTCCCTGCCCCATGACCGGCTAGCGCAGCCTGCGGACCTCCAGCCCCCTCCTTGCCGAGCGTACGACGTAGAGCGTCTCATTCCCCGCGAAGCGGCCGAGCACCGCCGGCGCGGAGAGACCGCGGCCCAGCACGCCGAACACGGCCGACCCGCTGCCGGTCATGCGCGGCTCCACGAGGCCCGCCTCGCGCATCCGCGAGCACAGGCCGACGAAATCGGGCCTCCTCGGTCCGAGGACATCCTCGAACGAGTTGCCCAACCTGATGAGCTCGCACGGCTGTAGCGCCATGCGCCCGGTCACTTTGGCGAATCTTAGTTTGGCGTTTCGCCGTGTCAAGCCATATCTGGAACGGTCCAGCGCCCGGAACGCCCGGGCGGTCGAGACCCGCCACCGGGGCACGGCGACGACCGCCCGGAAGGACGGCCCGGGCCGGATCGGCCGCAGCCGTTCGCCCCGGCCGGTCCCCAGCGCGGTGCCCCCGAGCAGGGCGAAGGGGACGTCCGAGCCCAGCTCCGCCGCCAGCGCCAGCCGCTCGGCCGGCGGGACGCGCGCGCCGTGCAGGGCGAAGACCGCGACCAGCGCGGCCGCGGCGTCGGCGCTGCCGCCCCCCAGCCCGGCCTGGGCGGGGATGCGTTTCGTCAGACGTAACCGCACGCCGCCGGCGGCGCCGAGGTGGCGCATCGCCAGCCGCGCCGCGCGCAGGGCGAGGTTGCCGGCCCCGGCCGGCACGGCGGCCCGCGTGCGCGCCGGGAGCGTTCCCCGGGCGGCGGCCGGCTCGTGGCGCACCGCGAGCCGGAAGCCGCGCCGGGCGCGAGCGGCCTCCAGCGTGTCGGCCAGCGAGATGGACTGGAATACCGTGGCCAGGTCGTGGAAGCCGTCGGGCCGGCGGGGCCCGACCGCCAGCCCGAGGTTGAGCTTGGCGCGCGCCGTGACCCGGACCCGGCGCGGGAGGCTCATCCGTGCGTGTAGAGGATGAAGGCGACGACCACCAGGTAGGCGATCACGCAGCCCAGCAGCGGCCGGTCGGTGAGCAGCACCCGCGAGGGGTCCTCCGCGGTCTCGGAGACCTTCACCACGTAGAGGTAGCGGAAGATGCCGTAGGTCACGAAGGGCACGGTGTAGAGCAGCGCGCGGGTGCCGAACTTGTCCACCGTCTCCGGCCAGATGGTGTAGAGCGCGTAGCCCATGATGCTCGCCGCCGCCGAGACCAGCAGCAGCCCCTCGAGCAGCGCCGGCGAGTACTGCGCCAGCAC
>CAZSQE010000132.1:0-6021 GCA_964608905.1 uncultured bacterium
GGACCGCCGCGTGCGCGTCTCGCAGGCCTGGCGCGACGCCAGCGACCTGGTGGGCCGGCACCGCGGCCGCCTGGCGCTGGGCTTCGCGCTCATGCTGGTGAACCGCGCCGCCGGCTTCGTGCTGCCCGCCGCGCCCAAGTTCGTCATCGACGACGCCATCCAGGGCAACCGCCCCGAGCTGCTGCCGCTCATCGCCCTGGCGCTGGCGGCCGCCACGCTGGTGCAGGCGGGCACGTCGTTCATCCTGTCGCAGCTCCTCGGCGTGGCGGCGCAGCGCGCCATCACCGAGATGCGCAAGCAGGTCATGGCCCACGTCACCCGGCTGCCGGTGCGCTACTTCGACGCCACCCAGACCGGCATCCTCATCTCGCGCGTCATGACCGACGCCGAGGGCGTGCGCAACCTGGTCGGCACCGGGCTGGTGCAGCTCGCCAGCAGCGTCGTCACCGCCGCGGTGGCGCTGGCCTGGCTGTTCGCCATCTCCTGGCGGCTCACCCTGCTCAACCTCGTCTTCCTCGCCGTCTTCGGCGCCGGCATGACGTTCGCGTTCGCCCGCCTGCGGCCGCTGTTCCGCGAGCGCGGCCGCATCAACGCCGAGGTCACCGGCCGGCTGGGCGAGACGATGGGCGGCGTGCGCGTGGTCAAGGCCTACACCGCCGAGCGGCGCGAGCAGCTCGTCTTCGCGCGCGGCGCCCACCGGCTGTTCCGCAACGTCGCCCGCACGATGACCGGCGTCTCGGCGATGGGCGCGGTGAGCGCGCTGATCGCCGGCGGCATCGGCGTGCTCATGATCCTGGTGGGCGGTCCGGCCATCCTCGGCGGCCGCATGTCGCTCGGCACCTTCGGCACCTACGTGGCCCTCACCGGCATGCTGGCCGCGCCGCTCATCCAGCTCGCCTCCATCGGCACGCAGATGAGCGAGGCCTTCGCCGGGCTCGACCGCATCCGCGAGGTGCTGGGCATGCGGACCGAGCAGGAGGGCGGCGGCCGCGGGCGCCTCGCGACGCTGCGCGGCGACATCGCCTTCGCCGACGTCTCGTTCGCCTACGTCCCCGGCCAGCCGGTGCTGCGCGGCGTCTCGTTCACCGCCCCGGCCGGCACGACCACCGCGCTGGTGGGCTCGAGCGGCTCGGGCAAGAGCACGCTCATCGGCCTGGCGATGGCGTTCCACCAGCCCCAGTCGGGCCGCATCCTCGTGGACGGCCGCGACCTCGCCGGCCTGCGCCTGCACGACTACCGCGCCCGCCTCGGCGTCGTGCTGCAGGAGAACTTCCTCTTCGACGGCACGGTGGCCGAGAACATCGCCTTCTCCCGTCCCGACGCGACGCCGGAGGAGATCCGCGCGGTGGCGCGCATCGCCCACTGCGACGAGTTCGTGGACCGCTTCCCCGCGGGCTACGACACCGTCGTCGGCGAGCGCGGCATCCGGCTGTCGGGCGGGCAGCGGCAGCGCATCGCCATCGCGCGGGCCATCCTCGCCGACCCGCGCATCCTCATCCTCGACGAGGCCACCTCGAGCCTCGACTCGGAGAGCGAGCAGCTCATCCAGGACGGCCTGCGCCGCCTGCGCCAGGGCCGCACCACCTTCGTCATCGCCCACCGGCTCTCGACCATCCGCAGCGCCGACCAGATCCTGGTGCTCGAGGGCGGCGAGATCGTCGAGCGCGGCACGCACGAGGGGCTGATGGCCCGGGACGGGCGCTACCGCCAGCTCCACGACAAGCAGTACCAGCTCGAGCTGGACCGCTTCATCAACCCGGGCGAGGACTTCACCCCCGAGCCGGAGCGGCCGGAGCCGGCCCCGGCGACCCGGAACCACCGGGACCTGTAGCGGCGCGCGAGTCTCCCGGGGGTCGGGCGCATCTACAACGGTGCAGCCATCCCGAACCGAGGAGACCACCGCCATGCGCGTCGCCGCGACCGCTCTCGTCACGCTCGCCCTGCTCCTGCCCGCCGCCGGCGCGCGGAGCGCCCAGGAGACCCCCGTGCCCGCCTCCGAAGCCCCCGTGCTGCCCGTCGTCGGCCAGCCCGCCCCCGACTTCACCCTGCCCTCGACCTCGGGCAAGGACGTCACCCTGTCCGCGCTGGCCGGCAGGGTGGTCGTGCTCTACTTCTATCCCAAGGACGAGACGCCCGGCTGCACGAAGCAGGCCTGCGACTTCCGCGACCGCACGCCCGAGCTGAAGCAGGCGGGCGTGGTCGTGCTGGGCGTGTCCACCGACGACCTCGCCTCGCACCGGAGGTTCCAGAAGAACCACCGGCTGCCCTTCGAGTTGCTCGCCGACGTGGGCGCGAAGGTGTCGAAGCTCTACGGCGTGCACGGGCGGCTGAACCTCGCCGGCATCCCCTACACCGGCATCTCGCGCACGACGTTCGTCATCGGCCGCGACGGGCGCATCGCGAAGGTGTGGCCGAAGGTGAAGGTGAGCGGTCACGCGGACGAGGTGCTCGAGGTCGTGCGGGCCCTGTCCGCGGCGAAGGCGGGCGGCGGCGCCGCGCTCTCCCCCGACGACCCGACGCCGGTGCGGCGCACCGACGCCGAGTGGCGGAAGCTGCTCACGCCGGAGCAGTACCGCATCCTGCGCGGGGCCGGCACCGAGCTGGCCTGCTCGGGGAAGCACTGGAAGGAGCACCGCGCCGGCACGTACCGCTGCGCCGGCTGCGGCTACGGCCTGTTCGAGTCGAGGACCAAGTTCGAGTCGGGCACCGGCTGGCCCAGCTTCTGGGCCCCCATCGCCGAGGCGCGCCTCGGGATCGTGGAGGACCGCAGCCACGGCATGGTGCGCGAGGAGGTGCGCTGCGCGCGCTGCGGCTCGCACCTCGGCCACGTCTTCGACGACGGCCCCAAACCGACGGGCCGGCGCTACTGCATGAACTCCGAGGCGCTCACCTTCGTGCCGGACGGGACGTAGGCCGGGACTGCCGGGGGGACCTGGTCCGGAGCCTTCGCCGCCGCGCCCGAGCCAACTCCTCGCGGAACACCTCGTAGCCTTCGAGTTGCCCTTCGCTCCGGCTCCACGCCCGGACCTTCACCATCGAGATCCGATTTCGTCTCGCGATGGCCACCGCCACTGCAAGGCTCTGCCGATCGCCCCAGTGGTAGAAGGCCGCAAGGCGGTCGCGGCAGGAGTCGGTCGCGGACAGCCCCAGCGTCCGCGCGCCTCGTCGGCGCAGCCACACCGGCCGGATGCGGCGATCCTCGCCGATTCCGAGCGGTCCGCGCGGGAATTCCACGACGAAGGGCGCACGCGGGTGGACGTAGCGGTCGCGCTCGCGGCGGAAGCCCAAGTCCGCCAGGGCCCGGTCCAGTTCCTCTATCGCGCACGGTTCGACCAGGACGAAGTCGGCATCGTGCGACAGGTGCGCGCCGCGCGAGTGCAGGTGCGCGCAGGCACCACCCGTGAGGACCGCGCGAATGCCGGCACGGCGCAGTGCGTCACCGGCGGCGACCGCGACGTCGCCGAGGGTGGACCGGGCTCCCGGCTTCACAGCGGCTTCCCGGTCCGGCGCGGGCGCCGCCGCAGGGTCGCGACGCGCCGGCGGAGCGCGGCCTCGGGCTCAAGCAGACGGTCGAGGTAGCGTTCGAGTTCGCGGCGCGCGAACGCCCGCGGGTCGAGCCGGAAGAGCCGGGTCCGCCCCACGGCGTGACCGGCCACCAGCCCGTCGCGCTCCAGCGACAGGATCGCCTTCTGCACACCCGAGAGACTGAGGCCGAGCAGGCGCGACAACTCGCGCGCGTAGCTCTCGCCGAGCAGACGCAGGGCGAGGAGCGCGCGGGTGCGGGAAACACTCCCGAAGGGGCTGGGGCCGACCACGACCTTCATCAGCGGTCATATGACCACTGATTGCGGTCGAGTGTCAAGCATCCTTCTCCGCCCTCCCGCCCCTGTGCTAGCGTGGGCGCATGGACCCGCCGCCGCGCCGGAGCATCCTGCCCGGCCTCGTCGCCCTCGCCGCGTTCCTGCTGAGCACCCTGCTCGCCGGCGCCTATCCCCTGCTCGATCCCGACGAGGGCCGCAACGCCGAGGTCGCCCGCGAGATGGCGGCGGGGGCCGGCCTGCTGGTGCCGCATTTGGCCGGCATGCCCTACCTCGACAAGCCGCCCGGGCTCTTCTGGGCCGCCGCCGCCGCGGTGCGCGTCGTCGGCCACGAGCCCTGGGCGCCGCGCGTGCCCGCCGCGCTGGCCGCCGCGCTCACGCTGGCGCTGCTGGCGCATGCCGCGCAGCGCCGCCACGGCCGGACGTTCGCGCTCAAGGCCGCGGGCCTGCTCTTCTTCGCCCCGCTCTTCGCCGTGCTCTCGGCCTACGTCATCTTCGACATGCCGCTGACGCTGTGCGTGACCGCGGTGTGGCTGGGCCTCGCCGCCGAGCTGGACCGCGGCCCGAACGCCTGGCGTCGCCTCGGGATGTTCGCCGCCGTGGCCGCGGGGGTGCTGATCAAGGGCCCGGTCATGCTGGCCTGGGCGGTGGGCGGCAGCCTCGGCGCGGCGCTGCTCTTCCGCGGCACGAGGCCGCTGCGGTGGCTGTCGTGGTGGCCGGGCTGGCTGGTCGTGCTGGGCCTCGCCGGCGGCTGGTTCGCGCTCGCCAGCGCCCGCTTCCCCGAGTACCCGCGCTACGCCTTCCTCGAGGAGACCTTCGAGCGCGTCGCCACCGGCTCCTTCGACCGCGAGCAGCCGTGGTGGTTCGTGCCGGTGGTGCTCGCCGCCGGGGCGCTGCCGTGGTCGCTGGCCACGCCCTGGTGGCGGAGGGGGGCACCCGGCGGCGCCGGGTCGGGCGGGGAGAGCCCGCTCTCGGTCGAGAGCCGCGCCGGGCTGGGCTTCGTCCTCTTCGCCGCGGTGTTCTTCACCTTCTCCCACTCGAAGCTCGTCACCTATCTGCTGCCCGCGCTGCCGATGCTGGCCTGGACCGCGGCGGAAAGCTGGTCCGACGCCGAGCGCGCGCGCCGCGGCGCCTGGGGCCTGGCCGCCGTGTTCCTGGCGCTGGCGCTCGTCTTCGGCCTCGCCGGCTTCGGCCCGTGGCTCGCCCGCGCCGGCGCGCCGTTCGACTCCGGCGTCTTCGGCGCGAAGATCCTGATGGGCTGCTTCGCCTACATCGCCCTGCGCTCGGCCACCGCCGCGATCGGCAACCCCGACCGCGCCTTCGTCGGCATCCTGCTGTTCACGCCCATCCTCCTGCTGGCCGCGGGGAAGCCCCTGCTCGAGTACGCCGCCTCGCAGTCGGGCGAGTCCCTGGCCGGCGCGGTCGCGGTCGTGGCGCCGGGCGGCGCCGTGCGCTACGTCGGCTGCTACAGCCCGGGCACCGACTACCGGCTGGGCCGGCGCGGCGAGCTGGTGAGCGCGGCCGGGCACGAGACGACGAGCAACTACCAGGTGCGCTACCGCGAGACGCTGCGCGAGCGCGGGCAGTGGACGCCGCTCGACGCCGAGCCCGACACCGGCCGCGTCGCGGTCGTGGTGCGGCCGGCGCGCCCCGGCGTCGAGGGCCCGCCCGGCTACATGCCGTTCTTCCGCGACGATCGCTTCGCGGCGTTCGTGAAGCGGTGAGCGCCGTGGCCGCGCCGGGGGAACGCTAGCCGATGTGCGGCATCGCCGGGCTGTGGGCGCCCGACCTCGCCCCCGCCGAGCGCCTCGCCCTGGTCGAGGGCATGCTCGCCGTCATGCGCTCGCGCGGCCCCGACGGCACCGCGCTCTGGCAGGGCGACGGCATCACCCTCGGCCTCGCGCGGCTGGCCATCGTCGCGCCGCAGGAGCCGCCGCGCGTCTACTGCAGCGAGGACGCGAACCTGCACACGGTGGTGAACGGGGAGATCTACAACCACCTCGAGCTGCGCACGCTGCTCGCGGCGCGCGGCCACACCCTCGAGCCCGGTCCCGACACCGTGGTCGTGCCCCACCTCTACGAGGAGCACGGGCTCGACTTCCCCGCGCACCTCGACGGCATGTTCGCCGTGGCGCTGTGGGACGTGAAGGCGCGCCGGCTGCTGCTGGCGCGCGACCGCGCCGGCGAGAAACCGCTCTTCCAC
>CAZSQE010000133.1:0-5999 GCA_964608905.1 uncultured bacterium
CCTTCAAGGCCGTCTTCACCTTGGGCACGCAGAGCGCCGCCGTGCTGATGGAGAAGCAGCGCTTCACGCCCTGAGCGACGGCGCGGGGCCGACCGCCCGTCGCCGCGCGGCCGGTGGCGCCCTACTCGGGCCTCCGGCTGACGCGGACGCGATAGGCGTCGCCGACCTGCTCCTCGATGCGGACCGTCACCCGGTTCGCCTCGTCGCGGAAGACGTTCTGCTCGGCCGCGTCGAAGGCGGCGCCCTCCAGCCTGGGTAGCGAGGGCCGCGCGTCCACCAGCTTCACCGGGGCCTGCCCGTGCCGGCACTCGGCCACGGCGTCGTCGGCGTAGAGGACGAGCACGCCGCTGCCGGGCAGGTTCCGGTCGTAGCCCGCGGGCTGCCGGTTCTCGACCAGGTAGTAGCGCGAGGCCGAGATGGGGATCCGGATCGCGTTGGTCCGCGCCGAGGCCTCGTGCAACGGCCCGAGGACGACCTCCGCCTCCTCGCCCTCGCGCACGGTCCGGACGCGCGAGTCGTCCAGCCAGCCGAGCCGGAGCTTGGTCCAGGAGGAGATGCCCGGCGGCGGCGCGTCGCGGCGCCAGTAGTGGCACGACATCGGGTCCCAGAAGCCCATGTTGACGAGCGCGTCCTCGAACGTCTCGCGCAGCGGGCCCGGCCTGGCCTGCAGGTCGTGGTCGTAGAGGCAGGGCACCAGCCGCCTGCCGTCGCGCACCCCGCCCAGGACGTGCGCGATGTCGTGGAACAGCGTGCCGAGGTGCGCCTGGTAGGTGAAGATGGCCACGCCGCCCGGGACGGTGCGGCCGTCCCGCGTCCGCGGCGCGTCCCCGCCCTGCCAGCCCAGCATGCCCGGGTAGCCGCACAGGCCGATCATGCCGTAGTCGCGCAGGCCGGCGGCCATGAGGATGGCGACGAACGAGTAGCGGGAGAGGTCCACGCCCGGTCCGACCCCCGCCAGCGCGTCGTCGATCAGGGCGCGCACCCGGGACTTGTCCACCTGCAGGTTGCGCGGGGAGATGCGGTAGTGGGCGATGGGCCTGGGCATCCCGTGCCAGCGTTCTGTCAGGTCCACGGTTAGCGCGACGTTCCCGTAGGACATCTCCCGCACGTAGTCGGCGAGCTGCACGTTGAAGCGGCGCTCGAGTGCGGCCCGCACCGGCGATGCGTCCACGTCGGCGAAGCGCACGAGGACGACGAGGCCGCGCACGACCTTCGGCGCGGCGGCGGCGCCGGCGCGCGGGGCGCCGAGGAGGAAGGGGAGGAGCAGCAGCGGGACGAGCCACCGGGCGGACACGCGCTGGGTCACGGCGTTCATGTGGGGCTCCAGGCGGGGGAGTTCGGAGGTGGTGGAGCGGTTCGGCGACGCGTGGGATGAGGTGTAGCACCGGGGGGGCGGGAGACCCAAGCGGGAAGCGGTGTGGGGAAGGCCTGCCCGCGGCCGTCGGGCCGCGCCCGAGAATCCTGTATCCAGCCGGGCCATCCAGTCGCACAATGCGCTTCGGCGGGTCAGCCGCAAACCCTCGGAGCCCAGGCCCCCGCCGGCCCGGACGCCGGCCAACTGCGAGGCCGCCCCATGCGCCCCACCAGGATCCTGCTCTCGATTGCCACCTGCCTGCTCATCCCTCTCGTGTCGTCCTGCGGCAAGGAGACCACGACGAAGCCCAAACCCCCACCGACCCCGCCAGAGATGGTGTCCGTGCCCGCGGGCGACTTCATGATGGGCGGCACGTTGGGCAATTCCGACGAGTTGCCGGTGCATGCCGTGTACCTCGACGCCTTCTCGATCGACAAGTACGAGGTGACCAACGCCCAGTTCAAACAGTTCATGGATGCGGACGGGTACACGACCGAGGCGCTCTGGAGCGCGGCAGGCTGGTCGGCGCGGGTCTCGAATGGCTGGACGCAGCCGGCCTACTGGGCCACGGGCGACTACCACTCGGGACTGGCGTGGCCGGAGTTCCCGGTGGTGGGGGTCTCGTGGTACGAGGCCGAGGCCTACGCCAACTTCGCGGGCAAGCGGCTGCCGACGGAGGCCGAGTGGGAGAAGGCCGCCCGGGGCACGGATCAGCGCACCTATCCGTGGGGCAACAGCATTGACGGTAGCCGGGCGAACTACTCCGGCAGCGGCGATCCCTATGAAAGCAGTGGGAGCACCACGCCGGTGGGGTTCTATGACGGTCGCCTGTACCCCAACCCACCCTTCCAGACCACCGACTCGCCCAGCCCGTACGGTGCCTACGACATGGCCGGCAACGTCCAGGAGTGGGTGGCAGACCGGTACCAGTCCGACTACTACTCGACGAGCCCCCCCTCGAACCCGCCTGGTCCCGCGTCTGGGTCGTACCGGGTGTTGCGGGGCGGCGCGTGGGACTTCGGGTCGACCGCCCTCAGATCTACCTTTCGCTACTACCACCCCCCGACGTATCGCGATCCCGACTACGGGTTTCGTTGTGCGAGGACGTCGCCGTGACACCCTGCGCTCTCGCGCTGTCCCCCGCCGTGGCCTGCTGAACTGGTGCGAGGACGCTGGACTCGTGCGTTTGGTCACGGCAGTGGTCACACCAGTCTGACGGTCCTCTCGCAGGTCGGGCAGAGTCGCGAGCGAAGAAGTGCCGGAGCGGCTGAACCGGGCGGCCTCGTGGACCGCGCTGCCTCGTTCTCGAGGTCCGCGCGGTCACTCGGGGGCCGGCGGCTTCCTGCGGTGCATGGGCTTCGCGGCGACGGCCCGCTTCGGGCGAGCGATGCGGGGCGGCTTTCAGGGCATCGGCGGCCTGTCGCCGGGGGTGGATCCGGCCGGGTGGGAAACGGGCGCGGCGGGACCCGACCGCCGGGTCCCGCCGCCGCCTCGGCCGGGCGTCGCCGCCCGGCCCGTCATCGTCCCGTTCAGACGCCCGCGACCACCAGGTCCTTGAACGCCAGGCTCGGCATGCGCATCGCCGAGTACGGCCAGGGGTCGTTCGCCACCTCGACCAGATTCCCCCACAACTCGAGGCTGTTGCCGGCGAGGTTCATCTCCGCGATGGCCTGCGTCGGCTCGCCGTTCTCGAACAGGTGGCCGGTGATGCCGACCGAGAAGTCGCCCGTGGTCGAGTTCGCGTTGCCGCCGATGAAGCCGTTGACCAGGATGCCGCGCCCGAGGTCCTTCATGATCTGGGCCACGCTGCGGGACCCCGGCGGGATGACCAGGTTCGAAGGGCCGGCCGTCGTGGGCTCCCAGCCGAGCTTGCGGCCGTAGTACCAGTCCACGAAGAACTCCTTCAGCACGCCCGCCTCGATCATCGTGCGCCGCTGGGCGGTGATGCCCTCACCGTCGAACAGCCGGCTGCCCAGCCCGCGCGGGACGAACGGGTCGTCCACCAGCGTCAGCAGGTCGCTGCCGATCTTCTGCCCCTTCTTCTCGGCGAGGAACGACTGCTTCTGCTGGATGTTGCGGGCCCCCATCGCCTGCAGCAGCGCGTTGAGGACGCGGCCGACGTTGCGGTTCTCGACGATCACCGGCAGGGTCTCGGTCTTGAGCTTCTTCGCCCCGAGCAGCGCGCGCGTCCGCTGCACCACGCTGGCCCCGAGGGCCTCGGGCGCGGGCAGGTCGGCGCGGCGGGTCGCCACCGCCCAGTCGTAGCCGTTGGGACGGCGGTCGCCCTCGTCCTGGAGCGTCACCTCCAGGCTCTGCACGAAGTAGGTGGATTCGCTGTAGCCCTGGCAGCCGTTGCTGGTGACCAGCACGTTCTCGGAGCGGCCGTCGTTCCAGCCCGAGGTGGCCGAGACCACGCCGCTGCCGCCGGCCGCGAGGCAGGCCGCCTCCGCCGCCCGCACCAGGTCGTGTCGCTCGGTGGCGCTGAGCCGGTCCTGCTGCGGGTCCACCAGGGCCAGGTCGAGCGCCTGGCGCCCCGCGAAGTGCTTGGGGTCGGGCAGCGTGCGGTCGGGATCGGCCGCCAGCAACCGGGTCATCTGCACCGCGTCGGCGATGAAGCGCTTCAGCGCGTCGGGGCGCAGGTCCGAGGTGCTCTGGGCCGAGTAGCGGCCGTCCACGTAGAAGCGGAGCGCCAGCCCCCGGGTCGCGGCCTCCTTGATGGTCTCCGGCTTGCGTTCACGGTAGGAGATCTCGACCGAGCGGTCGGTCGAGACGCTGGCACTGCAGGCGTCGGCACCGGAGGCGAGGGCCGTCCGGACCGCCGAGTTCGCCAGTTCGAGCAAGTCCTTGTTCATGACGTGCCTCCCGGTCAGGACCTGACGCCGCCGACGGTCAGCGACTGGACCAGGACGGTGGGCTGCCCGAAGCCGCACGGGACCGCCTGTCCGCCCTTGCCGCACGCGCCGGTGCCGTGGAGCGACATCTCGAGGTCGTTCGCCACCATGCTGGTGTTCGCGAGCATCTTCGGGCCGTTGCCCATGATGTTGATGTCCTTGATCGGGGCCGTGAGCTTGCCGTCCTCGATCAGCCGGCCCTGCGAGACGTAGAAGGCGAAGTCGCCCTCGCCGATCTTCACCTGGCCGTTCGCGACGTCCTCGACGTAGATGCCCCGCCCGGCCTGGCGGATGACTTCCTCCGGGCTGGCCTCGCCCGCCAGCATGTACGTGTTCCGCATGCGCGGCTGCACGTAGTGCTGGTAGCTCTCGCGCCGCCCGCTGCCGGTGGACTTCAGGCCGTAGTGGCGGGCCGAGATCTTGTCGTGCAGGTAGCTGGTGAGGATGCCCTTGTCCACCAGCACCGTGCGCTGGGCCGGGGTGCCCTCGTCGTCGAAGTTGATCGAGCCGAGCAGGTTCGGGTTCGTCCCGTCGTCCACGATGGTGACCGACGGCTCGGCCACCTTGCGGCCGATCATGGTGGCGTAGGTCGAGATCTTCTTGCGGTTGAAGTCGGCCTCCATGCCGTGGCCGATGGCCTCGTGCAGCAGCACGCCGGTGAGGCCGGGGCCGAGCACGACCGGCATCTCGCCCGCCGGCGGCTTGACGGCCTCGAGCAGCCGGAGGCCGCGCTCCGCCGCCTTGCGCGTGATCTCGTCCACCAGCGCCGGCGTGTACCAGGAGAACGCGCGCCGGCCGCCGTGGCCCCAGTTCGCGCGCTCGCGCCGGCCGTCCTTCTCCACCACCACCATCGCGGCCAGGTAGCTCTTCGGCTGCAGGTCCTCGGCCTTGGCCCCGTCGCTGCTGACCACCAGGATGCGCTTCTGCTCGTCGTGGTACTGCGCCGTGACCTTGATGATCAGCGGCGAGCGGCTGAAGCACTTCTCGTTGACGCCCTGCACCAGCTGCACCTTCTCGGCCACCGGGACGTCGCTGAACAGCACGTCGAGCGGGTAGGCGTCGCCGACGTCCATGCGGCGGAAGTCGACCTTGGGCCGGGCCGTCGGCTGGTTCGCGATGGTCGCCGCCGTCCGTGCCGCGGCGAGCATGGAGACCTCGTCGAGCTTCTGCGTGAAGCCGTAGCCCACCTGGTCGCCCTCGACGCAGCGGATGCCGACCCCCAGCGCGACGTCGGAGGCAGCGCGGCTGACCTTGCCGTCCTCCAGCGTGAGCCAGTTGCCGACCCGGTGCTCGAAGAACAGGTCGGCCCAGTCACCGCCCTTCGCCAGCGTCTCGGCCAGCACCTTGCGGCACAGGCCGTCGCTGATGCCGAAGTTGTTCTCGAAGTAGCCCGCGCCCCCCGCGGCGCGCGGGAGCGTCTTCCAGGCCCTGGCCAGCGACGGGGCGGCGACCGTACCCGCGGCCACCCATGCCGTCGCGCCCAGGAACTTCCTTCGGCTCATCGACCCCATGGCAACCTCCTCAGAGCCCACAACCGACCGCGCGCCCCTCCGGGCATCGCCTGCCCCCGGAGCCCGCGGCTCCCTTCCTCCGAACGATCGGCAAGGCGGAGCGGACGCCCGGCCCGTCGCCGCCCCGGATCCAGATTCGGCCCACCTTAGCATGCCCCGGCGCGACACGACCCCCACGGGGGATCGCCGCAGCGCCCTGAAGGTAAGACGGATGAAGCGACGCAGAGGTTGCATGGAGGGGAG